>NZ_JAQMUA010000251.1:0-4892 GCF_028330895.1 Kamptonema animale CS-326
CAATAAAGAACATAAATAAACGCTATAAATTGTAAGGTGGGCGCTCGCCTCTCTCAAGAATTAAAAATGTAAAATTAAAAATTAAAAATTTAATTAATTTCCTTTTTAATTTTTAACTTTTAATTTTTAATTGATTTAGCTATAAGTTACAGGTTTTTTGCGGCGAGCGCCCACCCTACGTTTAATTATTGGGTATTACTACACAAACAAAGTCCGCCTACGCGGACTAAGAAATAAGTTTGATTTTGCTGTGTTCATTACAAAAGTCCATAATTAATAAAAAATCTTGAAGAATTATTTCAATATTTTCTTCTGTCAAAATCGGGACGTGGATAAAGATACATTGACTTCGCAAGCTATTCTCTTTTATATGTTTCAACACTGAATAATATAGAGCTTCGCAAACAAATTTACCTGCATCATCGCTAATCTCAGTTATAGTTAAATTTTTAACTAGGCTTGACAATGGGAAGGTTGTTTGCAGGATTTCGTAGTCGGAAATAGCAGTAGATTCTACAGTTAAATTTTTACGCGATTCCGCCATGCCACAGCAAATAATCAAATCGGGTTGTAATTCGTCGATTTTCGCGATCGCTTGTTTCGGCCCGAACTTTGGATCGACGGGCAGTTTTCTTAAAAAAGTTAGGGCGTAAGGCAAAGATTCTATTTCCGCAACCTTTGCCAGTAAATCGTCCGAAGCATTAGACGGCTGATGGGGCAGCCAAGTGTCAAAAGAGGTGAGCAGAATGTTTATAGTCATAGAATCGGCGATCGCAGAGTCGGTTTTGTGTAAAGATAGTGAAAGCTTCTAATATAAGGCCAAATCAATGTCTGTGATTGCAGTAGTAGACTACGATATGGGCAATTTGCACTCAGTCTGCAAAGGCTTGGAAAAAGTGGGTGCAAGGCCTCATGTCACTGATTCGCCGAAGGAAATCGATCGAGCAGATGCAGTGGTTTTGCCCGGTGTGGGTTCGTTTGACCCCGCCGTACAGCATTTACGATCGCGCGGCTTAGTCGAACCAATTAAAGCCGCGATCGCATCTGGTAAACCATTCTTAGGCATTTGTCTGGGTTTGCAAATATTGTTTGAAAGTTCCGAAGAAGGCACAGAACCAGGGTTAGGAATTGTCGCCGGTACTGTACGCAGGTTTCATTCGGAACCAGGGCTGACAATTCCTCACATGGGATGGAACCAACTACAGTTTAATCAGCCAGATATTCCCTTGTGGCAAAGTTTATCGGCGAATAATTGGGTTTATTTCGTCCATTCTTACTATGTCGATCCTGTCGATTCGAGGGTGTGTGCTGCAAGTACAACTCACGGTACTCAAACTGTGACAGCCGCGATCGCCCAAGGCAATTTAATGGCCGTACAATTTCATCCAGAAAAGTCTTCTGCTACAGGCCTACAAATTTTATCAAACTTTGTTAGCCAAGTCAGGGTGACAGTTAACAGTTAACAGTTAACAGTTAACTTTAATTGATAAAATGACTCTCAGAATTCACGGCAACCGTCAACTTAAAACTCTACCCGGACTTCTCACCCGCCCGACTTTGGGGCGAGTACGAGAGGCCGTTTTCAATATTTGGCAAGGCACTATTGACGGATGCCGATGGCTAGATTTGTGTGCAGGTAGCGGGTCAATGGGTGCTGAAGCACTGTGTCGGGGGGCGAAAGAAGCGATCGCGATCGAAAAGTCCGCCAAAGCTTGCACCATCATTCGCCAAAATTGGCAGCAAGTAGCCGACTCTTCCCAGCAATTCCAGATCCTTCGGGGAGATGCGATCGCAGAACTGCATAAGCTAGCCGGACAGCAGTTTGACCGAATTTACTTCGATCCGCCCTACGCCAGCGACTTGTACCAACCAGTGTTAGAAGCGATCGCTACCCAACAAATGTTAGCCGAGTACGGCGAAATAGCAGTAGAACACAGCCCCGAACTAGAGACAATAGAACCATTACCGCCTTTGGAAATTTGCAGGCAGAAAGTCTATGGCAATACAGCCTTGACTTTCTACCGTCCCGCATAAATAGGCGATCGCTTCTCTATTTATTAATGCCTAACTGATCGCCACGCTTGTATTGCTGATAGGCAGCGAAAAATAGCCCCAGCAAGGTGACGGCAATTAAACCCAAGACAATACCTGAAAGCAGCGGTTCTACCACGTTATATCTCCTTATCTCTTACTTTTCGCAATTTATAGCAATCTTAATCTTAATTGAAATGTGAACTTATTTGACAGAGTAAAAAAATAACAACCGCCACAATTGTTAGGACAATTTTATAACTTATGTAACGCCGCCCTCTGAGCGGTTCCGTTACCGCCCAGAGAGCGGCGTTACGGATATATTAGCATTTGCTATATTTTTAATTTTTAATTTTTAATTTTTAATTACTAATTCCTTGCCCTTCCTGCCAGGAACCATTAAGCTATGTTATGTGAATTAAACTTTCTTGTAGATTCTTATTTAATTAGAAACCTTTGGATAACCAGCTCGCTAGCAATGAAATTCAACACCTGGTCAAGCGGATCGCTTTGATTGCTCTAGTGGTTTCGCTGGTAAGTCTTATAGCGATTTTAGGCATAAGACATTTTCAGGCCGCAGATCCCTACATCAAAACCGTTTTGTCCATGAATGGCGATCCCGTTCAAGGTAGAGCCATCTTTCAAATGAATTGTGCCGGTTGTCACGCATGGCATCTCAACAGTCAGATTGGCCCTAACTTGCATGGTGTCTCCCAGCGCAAATCTGAGAGCCGTCTGATCGAGCAAGTAATCAGCGGACAAACCCCTCCCATGCCTCAGTTTCAGCCAAGTCCCCAAGAAATGGCAGACCTACTCAGCTATCTGGAGCAAATTTAATCAGGAAGGAAGAAGGAAGAAAGAAGTTAACAGTTAACAGTTAACAATTAACAATTAACAATTAACAACTAACAACTAACCACTAACAATTACCAAGGACTACCTATCATCGTAAAACCACTCCAATAATAAGGATGGGATAAAGTTGTACTAACTTGATTTTTTCCCCCTGCCGGCAGCATTACTCCACTTGCTACACCACCTCCTCGTAGTTGGCCAGACTCTATCTTGATTTCTCCTCGAAGCATCGCAATTTGTGATTGCCGCAAAGCTTCAGATTTAATCGCAGCATTGCGTAATTGGCTGTAAAATCCTGCCATCAACCCCAGCGTTCCCTCATCAGAAACATACCATAAACTGGCTAAGGCAGACTTCACCCCAGCTTGTACGGCAAGACCTGCAAATCCTAATTCTGCGCCATTATCTCCTACTGCCGTGCGGCAAGCGCTCAACACCAGTAACTCTACTGGCGGGTTACTCCAGCCTAACTGCCGAAGCTGATTCAGTTGCAGTTGAGCGTCCCATAACTGAATGTAAGAGTTGCCGGCAGCCCCCGGCTTGAATTCGCCGTGCGTAGCTAAGTGGATAATTTGATAAGGTGTAGCAGAGCGTAGAGATTTGAGGTTTTTAAGAGTGAAAGCTTCATTGAGGAAAAATTGCCCTGGCCACTTAGCCGCGATCGTTTGTAGTTCTAAAGGTACGGCGGGTAAAGGTGATTTGTCAGAAAATACTGATGCACCCATTGCCAAAACTGAGGCACCAGAAAGGCTTTTGTAGCTAGTATTAGTTAAGCTCAAGCTCGGTATTAGCGCTAGGCTATATTTTTCTACCAGAAATTGTTTCCCGTCGTGGAGCGCGGCAACTGGTAGCGTCCTCAGTCCTGCATCCAGACTAAACAGAAGGGTTTCTATTTTTTCCCCTTGTAATTCCGCCTCTAAAGGCTTGAGTAACCAGTTATAAAGCTTTTGTGCGGGTGAAAGATAGCTTGTGGAGCGGCGTTTGACAGGATTGGTAATTTCGTCGCGGAACTGGTTTGCAGTCTGTATTAGCACGTCGCGATTGGCCTCGCGGACGGTTCGGTGCAGGATGTGACCACTGGCGGTCATTAATACAAGTTCTAGCTGATCTGGGCGCGCGATCGCATAAACAATTGCAGACCGATTGCCAGTTTGTTTCTCGATTTTCGAGAGCATTTCTCTGATATTTTGAGCAGAATTTACAGCCGTTCCTAATGAAAGACTTTCTCCCAAGTAATCCTTATATTCCTGTTGAGTCAGCACCTCGATTTGAGGTACGGCGACCTCGACTCTGCCAGCATCAAGAGTTTGACTGAGGTTAGCTCTAGCTACTTCTACGGCTGGCGAGAATCCGGCTAGACTGGCGTTAGGGGGGCCACCAGGCGGCGGTGGATTGTTGCCATCTGGTTTAGGGCCGTTAGGTGAGGGATTTTGTGGCGAGGAACTATTGGGATTAGATTCGACACGCAATATTGAGCTGTTGCCTAAATTCCCAGAGATGCTGTTGCCACTCTGAGGTTGAGGCATTAATCCAGAGTTGGGATTGGCTGGCTTTCCAGGATCGCCGCTATCTATTCCGGGAGCAACATTTAATATTTGCTGATTGTAAAGTCCACCACTATTGAGAACCGGACTGTCGGGTCTAATCGTATTTATGCCTGCAAGATTTGGCGAGGGAGGTGGATTTATTGGGGAATTAGCTAATTGTTCTCGTGGGGGTAAAGGCTGCTGATTGTTACCTCCGGGTTGCTGTGGATTACCATTACCTCCGGGTTGCTGATTGTTACCTCCGGGTTGCTGATTGTTACCTCCGGGTTGCTGTGGATTAGCATTACCTCCGGGTTGCTGATTATTACCTCCAGGTTGTTGTGGATTACCATTACCTCCAGGTTGCTGATTATTACCTCCCGGTTGCTGTGGATTACCATTACCTCCAGGTTGCTGATTATTACCTACAGGTTGCTGTGGATTACCATTACCTCCAGGTTGCTGATTATTACCTACAGG
>NZ_JAQMUA010000252.1:0-9190 GCF_028330895.1 Kamptonema animale CS-326
AATTTGACTTACGAATAAGTCGAAAGGATTGCAAA
This sequence comes from Kamptonema animale CS-326, assembly GCF_028330895.1. NCBI lineage: Bacteria > Bacillati > Cyanobacteriota > Cyanophyceae > Oscillatoriales > Microcoleaceae > Kamptonema > Kamptonema animale. Next base: position 36 of record NZ_JAQMUA010000252.1, read on the forward strand.
CTTCGTCAAAAATGGGGTGACAATTACCGTTTCCATTAATTTGACTTACGAATAAGTCGAAAGGCCAGTCTCTAGGAGCCTTGCCCCAAGCTTAGTCTACAACACTTTTTTGTGGGGGCCAAGTTTAATAGTCAATAAGGGCAGATTTTTATCAATAAGCTCTAAAAAATCTAGTAAATACAACCGTCAAACCTAGAAGCAGAGAGCAAATTGCGGGGGGTAACGACAGAATCAGGGTTTCAGAGATCGCCTACCCCCCACGAAAAAGCCAAATTGGGAAATTTGACACTAGAAGCTGCGTTGAATATTTTTACTGTTTAGCAAATTAACAAACCTAAGCAAAAACCGTTGGCGAAATCACCAACGGCTTTCACTTTAGGGATTACCTAAATGCAGATGTTTCCATTAATTCGACTTCTAAGAAGCCATACTCATATAGTAATTGAGCGGCATTTCCCAAGACAGGTCAAACTGATATTGACAAATTAACTGACTTATGAATGAAAGAACTGCCGCTGCATGACTGAGGCTCAATCCTGCTTAAATACCTGCTGATTTCAATCACCGAGTAACTTTTAACCTTCAGAAGACAGACACAGCCACCGCAAAAGTTCGCGAGGAATCTCCTCAAAATGCTCTAGTAAAAAGTCCATTAGTGCCAAATGACGCAAATCATTAGCATTAGGAAATCTGCGGTTTTTCCCCCCCTTAAACCAACCCCGTACTGTCGAATCAGAACGAAAACAAATAAAAGCAATTTCCTCATAGCTCACTCCCCATTTAGCATAAAACTGCGTCGGTGTCATACCCAACTGGCATTGACTGTAAACTGCAATCAACTTGCGCTCTCTACTTGTCAAAATTCGTGGCTTTTTCATTATCAAAAACCTCCAAATCTTCCTGGCGCTTGGGGCGAGCAAGGGGGCAACGCCCTACAGGAAATTTAATGTGAATCAATTTCCTCAATTGAAATTGTTTGCTCTCCTGCATATTCCCAATAGAATCTCAGAGCCATTGAAGCCGCAGAACCCCAAACTTCACCTTTTTTATACCTGTATCGGTGGGTTCTCAAGCTTCTATATTCAGGCCCTTCTGATGCTATTGTTTGAAAAGCTTTATGGTATTGCTTTTGAACTTTGACAGGAAGCGATTTCAATTGTTTTTTGACTTGACGAGAAAACCGTAGCCGAAATTTAGCAGTTTCCTTGCTCATAAATCCCCCAGGGGAAAAAGGGAAAAAATATCCTCCCCTTTTCCCAATATCAGGAACTTTCCGGCTATCTAAACAATGAAAGCTGCATCGTCGATGGCAAACTTTGGCTGCACTCCCAGTACCGTTACTTTGCACCGACAGTGAGCAGAAAGAGGATAAAATCGGATTTGGTCTTGTCGTTTGTTCAGCAATTTCAACAGCCGTTTTTGCAGTTGTTCTTGCTGTTTTTCATCCAACACGCACTCAAATACCGACTTCTGAACTCGGCAACCGCAAGTTTCTAATAACCTAGAAACTTTTAGGCGGCGACGGTCATCTACAATGTCATAGCAGATGAGGTAAAACATTACATTTTTGCCAGTACAGGATATTCCTCTTCCAATTCGTTAGTATCGGCAGCCGCACCATTTTTAGGGAGCGACCAAATCAGCGGCCGATAATGCTGAACGTCTCCCAACACGCAAGCAATATATTCCCGTACTTGCAATTCTAAACAGTGCCGGTAGCTAACATTTCCGGCATGGGGATGGGTGACTAAAGTTTGCAATTTCTCTTCCCAATGCTGGATGAATATTTTGAGAGCGCGAGGGGAAAGCAAGGCTCCACTGCCATTTTTAGGGGTAATATCTCGTGCGGTAATGATGCGAGATTTGGCTAAGTTGACGGCTAATTCATCTACCAGCATTGGGCGAAATTCTGCCATTAAATCGCAAACAAGAGGTTTTTGGTGGTGGCTAGGAACGTGCAAGTGACTGATATCAGCATCCAACCCTAACACTTGCACAAAAGCAGATGTTTGTTGGTGCAAGAGGGTATTTCCCAGATTCAGCATTCGGTTGATGGGGTCAGTAGGCTGCTGCAAGTCCCGCCACAGGAAACCTAAGCTCCAAGGTAGTAAAGAGCCGAGAGCTGGATAATAAAAGGTTTCGGCAGTGACATCGTACCCCCGCAATTCGTCAAGGGAATAAGCCATCGGCAAGTCATCCATTAACAAGTTGAAAAAAGCGCGGTAAACTTCAGGCTCGAACTCAGAATTGCTGACACGCAACTGCTGGAGTAAGATGCTTTGATTGTGCATTTTTGCCCAAGTAATGGTTTCAGCAAAAGCGCGGGCAAATTCTGGGTCTTGCAAGCGTTTTAATTGCTGAAATCGGTATTTTGCAGGTCGTTTTGACTGTGGTTCGCAGTTGCCTAATTCTTGCCCTTGCTGGCTGATAAAATAGATGGGAATTTGCCGGGATGATGCTAGGTTGACGGCTAGGCGCGATAAGTGGCAAAGGCCAAAGAGAATAATCTGAGTAACTTGTTTGACTGGTATGCTTTCACACAATTTCTCTTTGTGTATCACTTGGAAGTGATGGTTTTTGACGCAGAGAATTGAACCGGGTTCAGTCATGTATACTGCGGTCATGTTTTTGCTATAATCTAAGTGCTACTGTGGGCTAATTGGTGGCGTGAGGGATGTTTGTTTGACTCTCATGCTTCCTTTAGGCCCTGTATTTCTATATTGTCAGAGGGGTATTTGAGTTCGGATTTGAGTACGAGAGGGGTGTATATGAGTTCGTATATGACTTGTCTAGTAGGGGCAAATCCATCTAAGGCATCAAATTCTCAAGCTTCGCGAGCGCGAATAATTCGACTTTTGACCTCGTTCGGAAGCCTGCTATCGTTTAAAATTTCGTCCAGCAGCGGTGAGTTTTTGCCGGAATCGTTCGCGATCGCCACAGCAACAGCGCACTGATTCGCTACTGGCATCAGAGAATTGTTCGCGATCAAGTCTTCTCTGACAATAGCAGCCAAAAACTCGGAGTCAAATTTAGCAATTTTAGTCAGCAGTCCCGTAACAACTAATTTATCTACTTTGCGGCTGATATCGGTCATTCGCAATAAGGTGCGGGTACAAGTGCCAACTTGGGTCATAAATTCTCTCTGTTCTAAGAGAGCTATTTGATTAAAAGTAATCAGCGCTGAAGCTGCTCCCATGTTGATTGTGTCTTGATGGGAACTTTTAATAATTCTATTAGTTAAATCAAAGGTGGCTTTGGCTAAATCGGAGTCAAGTGTTTTTACCCCTGAAGGATGGTTCCAAATCGCTGTTTCTATTAATTTGTACAAAAGGTGTATTACTTCTGGAGCCCAATCATTTTCTAAGGTTGCAAAAACAGCTAGTATTTCTGATGTGGCAACTGTTTGGGAATTGACTTGGGCGATGAAAGCTTCCAAACAGTTCTGACGCACGCCAACAAATGACGACTGAGCGAAAATTGGGAGTAATTGTTGTAGTTCAATGGGCTTTTTCTGTTCGGCAAGAGCCAGTACGAATGCCGAGGCACCAAGAGCGACATCTCGTGATGAGTCTAAACAGAGTTTTGCTATTTCAGAAATAGCTGTCGCCGAGTTATTCGTTGCTTGCTGGTAGTACAATTTGACTAAAGCCGATCGCACTTCTTTTGAATCAGCATTTTGTTGTAAGTAAGGTTCTAGTTGAGGAGGAACATTATTCAGTTTTTTAAGGATCTGAGCTTTTTGTTGCGCTTGCAGGGTGGGGAGCAATTGTTCAAGAATCTCTCCCAAAAGCTGCTGTACTGATAAATTACTTGCCAGAGTATCGATCGCTCGAATGAATTCTACGGGAGATTGAGCGATCGCCGGGACTATCCACTCAACTAAGGCTAATTCTAGTTTGCTGCTGAGAGGATACGAACTGTTAGCAGCACTTGCCAGCTCTCTGAATAATAAAGTAAGAGTTGATGCCCGATTTACAGGGATAGTTTCTAGGGGTATTTTTAGTAAAGTTGCCGCAGTTTGAGAGGCAGCACCACTACGAATTGCTGCTAAAATAGCAGCAAGGTTGCGCCGTGTTAAATCTCCCATATCACTAGGCAAACTTTCGCTTAATGTACTTCTTAAAATTGCTTCTAACAAGGCTGAATCTAATGCAGCAGCGCGACCGACAGCACCAGCAGCTACAGCCGTCCAGTATTTATCTAGTGGGGCGTAGAGTGCTTCCAGCCAAGTGGTTCCGAAACAAGTGTTCCCCGCAGCCAGCAAGTTGGGCAACAAACAACTAAGAAGTTCTGTAGCGTTTTCTTGTTCTTTGAATTGTTCTGAAATAGGTTGAGAGATAATTGTTAGTAAAAGTTCTCGCTGTGCAGTAGTGGGTACGCCTGGTTTTAAGTAAAGTTCAATGACAGTAGACCGAACATTACCGCCGAACATAAAGTAATATTTTTTCAGACTTTCTAAGATTTCTAATTCAATACTTTTCCGTTTTTTAACATAATTTTCATAAAAAGCACCGATAAATTTGCCCCAAATATGATAGTGTTCTTGTCGGTTATTTTCTCCTGTTGGCGACGGTCGATTAGCGATCGCTTCTAGGGAACGCTCAAACCGGGAACTCCCAGCAGGTAATCGCCCTAATAGTTCCGCTGCTGTTTCTGCTGCTTTGTTAATTAATTCTGAACCAACGCTTCCTAGCAGTTGAACTGCTATTTCCCAGGCTGCGTCGCCGTGTCGCTGTGGCGATCCTCTAGCTGCTGCCAGTAGGGTTTCTTGAAAGGTGTAGTCTCTGGCGATCGCGATCGCTAGTAGAGACAGCAAAACGGCTGAGGATTCTGGTTCGGTTCGGGAAACACTAGCAAAGGTGATAGCGCGAAAAGGTAAAATTTTAGTTGTGTCTAATTCCTGAGAAAATTGGGTGAATTCTGACAAGTTCAGAAGAGTTAAAAGTTGCCGAAATATTGACCAAACGTAATATCTCGCATCCGCAATTTTAGAGGCAATTAAATCACTTTTTAGTTGATATTTAGCTCGTTCGCCTGTTTCAGTTGCATTCATCCAACGAGCAATTGTATACTCTAAAAATGTCTGATGAAAAAATCCTCCCCGATTACCTCCCAAATCTTTAAAAATTCCATCACTTTTGAGGGAATTGTAAGCTAAAAATTCAGTTTCGCTAAGTTCCAAATCGCTCTCATAAACAAAGTCTCGCAATCTTTCTCCTGAATTTTCATACATCAGCCGCGACAGCTTTAAGCACAGTTTTTCTTTGGCGAGGCCCAAGTGTCCAGACTGCAAGTTGTGGCGGACTTTAGCAATTTTCCACTCCCAATATTTTTCGTAGAGTTGGCTCACTGTTAAATCTTCGGGGACAGTTTCTTCAGCAGCAAACAAGTCGCAAAGTAAAGCCAGTAGCAAAGGGTGGCGGACAATTTCTTGGAGGGATACACTGTCAGCAGAAAGGGCAATAATGCGATCGGCAAAAGATTGCTGACTTTCTAAAGTGCTGAAACCTGGTTGAGTTTTAATAAATTCCTGGGCTGCAATTCTGACTTCTTCGGTGGTGAATGGAGTAATTTTGCAGTTATCAGTGACGCTTTCTCGGAATCCGGCAAAACTTTCGTGGTAGGGTTCAAAAAAGTTGCTGTAATCGGTATCGCGACAGGTAAAGGCGACAGTGGTACCAATTTCTAAGAGTTGGGATAAAATACCGCGCAGCACTGAAACGAGCGGTTTAGTGAGTACAATATCTAAGGTGTCGATTAGGAGAATACCTCGATTTTGTTGGGCTGTTAGTTGTTGGGCAATTTCTACAATTGATTGTCGTTTCCCACTAATTTTTTCACCGAGTTCTAGGGCAAAGTTTTCAGCGGATTCAATTAGATCGTCACACCGAGCTAAGGCCAGCCAACCATTGCTGGCTTCAATTTTTTCGCTGTCTAATTCATCGTAGATACTACCCAAAATAGTGCTTTTGCCGTATCCGGCAGCTCCTAAAATTGGGACGACGCGGTGCTTATTTTCTTGTACTCCAGCGCGAATTTCTTTGAGGCATTTTTCTAGTAAATTTGGGCGGGGGATGGGGGGGAGAATGTAGGGATTGAGGGCGGTTCGGGCTCTAGCAGCGCTACGTTCTACTGCGACTAGCAGTTCGTCAATTAATGGGTCAATTAGTGAGTCAATTATTTCCGGTTCTGATTTTGGTTCTAAGCCAACTATTTCCTGCCAATCCAAGTCAAGATGATGGCAAATCTCCATAAAAATCCGGCGATAAATTGACTTGCCTGTAAAAAAATTGTTGGTAGTTGAGTAAGCAATTTCAAGCTCCAATGCCAAGTCGCTTTGCGTTAACTTGTTGCGCTCCAAAGCTTTTTTGGCAATTTCTGTTCCTGTGGCTGTTGCTTGCAGAGTACGGTTTGACATAAAGAGTCGGAGCGGAAGAGTCGCTATCTCAACTCATACACGAACTCATATAAGTTTGTCAATTACTCGAATCTGAACTCAAATACTCTCCTGCCAGAATCAAATTGTTAGGTCAAAAGCTCAATCTGGGGGAGTAGATGGAATTTGCACCAGAACCTCTGCACGCCGCTTGGCTGCAAGTCCGCAAAGGCAGTCGCAGCGCTGGTATTGACAATATTACTGTTGATTTATTCGCCGGTGTTGCTCGATACCAGTTGCAGGTTTTGTTGTGGCAATTACAACAGGAAAATTATTTTCCCCGTCCCGCTAAGGGTTTTTATCTGCGTAAAGCCAGTGGCGGCCAGCGTTTGATTGGCATTTCAACGGTTAGGGACAGAATTGTGCAGCGCTTTTTGCTAGACGAACTGTACTGGCCCCTGGAGGATGTTTTTCTCGATTGCAGCTATGCTTACCGTCCTGGTAGGGGAATACAAATGGCTGTCAAACATCTGTATTCCTATTATCAATTCGGGCAAGCTTGGGTCGTCAAGGCGGATATTGAGAAGTTTTTTGACAATCTTTGTTGGCCGCTGCTGTTGACTGATTTGGAGAAGCTGCAATTTGAGCCGATTTTGCGACAGTTAATCGAGCAGCATCTGGCATCGGGAATTGTTGTTAAAGGTCAGCATTTTTATCCAAATCAGGGCGTTTTGCAAGGAGGAATTCTTTCGGGTGCTTTAGCGAATTTGTACTTAAACGAGTTTGACAGACTTTGTTTGAGTAACGGTTTCAATTTAGTGCGTTTTGGTGATGACTTTGCGGTGGCTTGTGCAGATTCTCTACAAGCTAATCACTGTTTGGAGCAAATTAGTTCTTGGTTAGGGAGTTTTTATCTAAAGCTTCAGCCGGAAAAGACGCGGATTTTTGCACCGGATGAGGAGTTTACTTTTCTCGGCTATCTGTTTCGCAATGGACAGGTTTTTGCACCGGAACCACCTCAACCCACGACTAAAGTTGCACGGGCTTCGGGAACGTCTTTCTCTCGCTCGGTAACTCGCAAAGTACCTGTATTTTCTGGAAAGCCCTTGGCTTGCAGTAATTCTGTGAAGCCGATTGTTTTTCCCCGTGCTAATTCTGAACATTTTTGGAGGGAACCTATGAGTACGTTGTATGTTACGGATCAAGGCTCTTATCTGAGCATCTACAACCAGCAGTTTCAAGTGTTTTATCAGCAGCAATTGCAGATTAAAGTTCCGGCAATGCGGGTAAGTCACATTATTTTGTTTGGTTGCTGCAATGTATCGCACGGGGCGGTATCTTGTGCGCTGCATCGGCGGATTCCGCTGCTGTATTTGTCGCAGCGCGGTCGTTATTTTGGGCGGTTACAATCGGACGGACGGGCAAAAGTTGAATATTTGACAAGGCAGATAATTTGTTCTATGAATCCTGAGTTTGTTCGCCTACAAGCGGAGGCAATTGTCCGGGCAAAGTTACACAATTCGCGGATTCTACTGATGCGATTGAACCGCCGCAAGTCCAAGAATGCAGATGAAATATCGGTTTTGCAAGCAGTTGAAATGCTGGAGATGCTGATGGAAAGTTTGCATTTAGCTGATTCAATGGATGCGCTGCGGGGTTATGAAGGAAAGGCAGCAACTGTTTATTTTCAAGCTTTGGGTTCTTTATTTTCTGGCCCGTTTGCCTTTGCAGTTCGTACTAAGCGCCCTCCTACCGACCCGATTAATAGTTTGCTGAGTTTGGGGTATACTTTATTGAGTCAGAATGTGAGTTCGTTTGTGGAAGCTATGGGGTTGCACACGCATTTTGGAAACCTTCACGTTCCCCGCGATAATCACCCGGCTTTAGTATCAGATTTGATGGAGGAGTTTCGGGCCCAGGTTGTGGATTCTCTGGTGGCGTATTTGATTAATTCTCAGATTTTTATTGCTGATGATTTTACACGGCCAGATGAACGGGGTGGCGTGTTTCTTCAACCTCATGCTTTGAAGAAGTTTCTTAAGCATTGGGATGAAAAATTGTTGTCAGAGACAACTCATCCCCATACAGGTTATAAGGTGGCGTACCGTCGCTGTTTGGAGTTACAGGTGCGGGAGTATGTATCGGCGTTGATGGGGGAGGTTGAGGTTTATCGACCAATGATGTGGAAAATATAAGGTTGTAGTGCCTTTTGGCTGAATGATTGGTTTTGGTTATCAATTGTTGGCTTGTTGATAAGAGTTGTGGGGGGTAGGCGATCTCTGAAACCCTTATTCTATCGTTACCCCCCGCAATTTGCTCTCTAGTTCTAGGTTTCAGAGCTGTATTTACTAAATTTTTGGGAGTTTGTTGAAAAAAATCTACCCTTATTGACTGTGAAAGTTGACCCCCGCAAAAAAAGGCTGTAGACTGAGCTTGGGGCAAGGCTCCTAGAGGCTAGCCTTTCGACTTATTCGTAAGTCAAATTAATGGAAACAAGTTTGCAATCAAGGAGCCCTCTTGAGCTCGCAATCTTTCGACTTATTCGTAAGTCAAATTAATGGAAACACGCTCTCAGCGGGGAACCAACCATTTTGGATCAGCTTTCGACTTATTCGTAAGTCAAATTAATGGAAACTGTTTAGATAGGGTGTACCATTTACTTCCGTTACACCTTTCGACTTATTCGTAAGTCAAATTAATGGAAACGGTGGGCAGGGCAAAAAATCCAGTCGCAGCAATAGAAACTTTCGACTTATTCGTAAGTCAAATTAATGGAAAC
>NZ_JAQMUA010000253.1:0-7539 GCF_028330895.1 Kamptonema animale CS-326
AAATTATCTCGAACAACATTCTGAACTCGTTCAAGAATTAATGAAGATAACTCCCAATAAACGTCGTTTTTACCAGCAGGGTATACGGGCTGGAATCCTGATTGGGTCTATTTCTTAGGCCTCTCTGTCACCCCCCCAGCTCCTTATTTCTGTTTCGAGTTGGTTGGCTGCCTAAGTTTTTCTCTCCCTGTCGTGACAAAAAAGAGATTACTGCATCTTGCCCTTGCGGATCGCCTCTGGCTTCCCTTCACGGCAATCGCCTAACTCTTCTGTTTGTAACTACCATTTAGGGATTGTTCGATCTGTTGTAATAACTCTGCTACCGATAGGGAAGATGACAAAAGTTGAGCAGCGAGTTCTCCCAGCATAGAGTTCAAGACTTGCGATTCTTTGTTTGTTTCGCAGCGATAATCCAATACGAGAATAGGAGGTTTAGCAGGCATTTGTCTTAACTTAGATAGTGCCTGCACTAGAGATGGGGATGAGCCCTCCCGCAAGCAAATTAACAGTAAGTCAACACTTTGATATTGCAACTGCTGCAAAACTTCAGCCCAAGAGCCTGCGATCGCACCTCGAAATCCTGCCGTTTGGAGGTACTGAATCAAAGCTTGGGAATTGGGAACTGGTAATTGCGAATTAGGAATAGGGAATGTTAACGGGGGATGAGTAACTTGGCAAGAGGGAGAGTTGGGAGTTGGGAGAGATGGCTTGAGTTTGCTTCGTTCCTCGCCACGCTTCGCGCCTCGCCACGCTAAACTCTGCGGGTAGGTTTCGCCAACGTAGTTTTGAGTTGGGAGTTTGGAGAGATGGGTTCCTTCCTCGCCACGCTTTGGGGTTTTGAGCTTGGAGTTAAAAAAGTCAGAAATTCCCCCTTCTTCTTTCCCCTCTCCGTCATCTTCCCCGTTCCCTTGCTTCCCTCCTCCCTCAGCAGAGTGTAATAAATCTGAGAGGGAGGAGACATCAACGAGTAAAATCGAGGGTTTGCAAGTGATGCCCGCCGCCACTTGAATTACTTGCCATAAGGCAGAGGGCATCTGCTGGGAGGTGTCGGCAGTCCCGACAGCATTGCGATCGCCTGCTGCTAAACATGGAAATACTGATAATCCCTTGACTTGATTGGCGACGGAGGTAGTCACAGAATCTAACGTTACAAGCGGAATGCTGACCAAACTGCTGCGCCGACTTAGTTCTTCGACAAAAGCGGAAGGGTTTTGTAACTGTGTCGTACCCTCCAATACCATCACGTTAGGATGCCAAATCCGGGCAAGGAGTTCGGCTTGATCGAGGTCATCTGCTTCTAAAATCCGGCAGTAAGAAGGGTGAACTAGGAATGAGGCAGCGTGAAAGGAACTGTTGAGAGGACTCAATAATAAAACAGTAAGGGAACTCTTGAACGCATCCGCAGTTGGTTGCTCGGCCCGTGTCAAGTCCCTGAGCTGCTCCAGTAGTGTAGCTTCTTTAACTGGCAGGCTTAAAAAGCCATCGGCTCGGTTGAGTTTGGCCCGTTCTTTTTCGCCGCGTGTTGCGGTCACGATCGCGGGTATAGAGCAAGTATCGGCATCAGTTTTGAGTAATGTCAGCACGTCCCAACCGGATAGTAACGGTAGTAGGGGGTTGATAAAAATTACTTCTGGGCTAAATCTGCGGGCTTTTTCTAGAGCTTCAGTACCGGAACGGGCGACGATCACCCGATAGCCTAGATTTGTCAGGAGGTTGCTCAAATCTTCAATAAAGCGGGGGACGGCTTCAACAATCAACACCAAGCCGACAGGGGATCTCTTAAGTGGAGGGACGCGGGGGCGGGGGAATGAGGAGACTAAGCGCAGATTTTCATCTTCGATCTCCCCCGCTTGTGCGCTCCCTCGCTTCCCATCTGTTTTACCTGGAGGACAAGGGGGTAGAAGCAGAGTAAACTGGCTACCTTGCCCTTCGGAGGAAATAAACGAAACATCTCCTCCGTGGAGGCGAGCTAGGCGTTGAGTCAAGACTAATCCTAGTCCTGTACCTTGAAAGCGGCGAGTCAGGGGGCTTTCAAGCTGTTGGAATTTTTGAAAGATTAGGTGTTGCTTGTCAGCGGGGATGCCGATGCCTGTATCCCAAACTGTAAAAGCTATCCAGCCTTCCCAATGGTTTACTTTCAGCCCAATGGCTGCGCCTGCGGCTGTAAATTTGAGGGCATTGGACAAGAGGTTGACGAGCATTTGGCGCAGCCGCAGTTCATCAGCGACAATATGGACTAATTCGGGTTCGATTTCCAGAGTAAAGTCTATTGGGGAGTCTGATTTGCCCGATGTGCTGTCGCGATTGGTGGGGTCATCTCTGGCTGCGGTCGGTTTGTCTTCTTGTTGCTGAAGTAGCTTGGCTCCTTCAAAGGCGCGATCGCAAACTGCGGCAATTTGGACGGGTTCGACAATTAGTTCCATTTGACCGGTTTCCATCCGGGTCAAATCTAAAATGTCGTTGACTACTGTCATCAGGTGACGACCACTCTGGTGGATCAGCTTGGCGTAGCGAGCTTGGCGATCGTTGAGTTCTCCGATCGCTCTGTCTTTTAAGAGGCTAGATAGCCCTAATACTGCTGTCAGCGGTGTTTTCAGTTCGTGGCTGATGCAGGCTAAAAACTCGTCTTTAAGTCGGTTGAGCTGAATTAAATCGGCATTTTTAGCTGCGAGTTCTTTGGCTACTAGCTGTTCTTCGGTTACATCCTGCGCTAAGACAAGAGTTAGTGTTTCTGAGAGTGGCTGTTTGACAAATTGCCAGGTGCGATCTTTACCTTGGTGGGCGGGAGATGTGCAAGTGTAGTTATCGGGTTTTGCAGCGATCTCGCACCAACTGGGAGCGGTTGAGGTTGAGAAAGCCAAGGGCTGGGCTATGGCACACGCTGGCCCTGAGCAGCTACTATCTTCTTGGGCTATAGCTGTTCCTCCCCAGTTCCTGCCATCTTCGGGGATGGAATTTCCTGCACTCCTGCTAACGGAGGCTGAGGAATGGGAGAAAGGTTTCGGAGAATTACTCCCTGTTTCTGTTCTGTTGAAAGCGGGTTCTGGGCCCGCTCCCAACAGGCATTTCCAAGCTGCATTTTGAGTAATAATTTGCCCGTCGTTGCTGAGCAATCTTAAAGGTAAGGGCAGTTGTTCGAGCAGTTGTACAAAGGAATTGAGGGTGAGAGCTACATTGCCTGGAACCGCGACACTCGGCCGTTCAACAAGGGGAGCAATGTTCGGGGTTCTTGGCGCTGAGCGATATCTAAGTCCTGTTTGCTCTTCAATTTTAATAGTTTTTGCCTCAGCCACCCTTTCTCGGATCTCGCCTTTGTTGCTGTTCTCGAATGCCATGAATTTTAGCAACTGTAGGCTGTCGAGCAATCCTAAAAACTTACCGCTATCAGGCTCGATCAAGGCTATGGGAGCCAGGTTGGGAGCCGGCAGTAAGTCAGCAGTGGTGGAGAAATCTGCGATCGCCTCGCTAGAGATATCCCTACCTGCGCTTTCGAGTCCCCAATTTTCTCGACTCTCTGCCAAATAATTAAACTCACCGTTTTTTTCCTGGTTTTTGATCTGCGCTTGAGAGTTTTGCTGTCGCAGCCACAGCCAGAAATCGCTCAAACTCATAAGAGCCGATACAGCTAGCATGGGTTCGACTATAAAGTTCAGTTCCGATAGTGGTTTTGCATGGTAGCCACCTCTGCGATCCGAAACTGGGGACACAAACATTAAACTACGGAGATAGACTAACCCCAAAGGCTGCTGCAAATCGTTGACTACTGCCACGCGATCGCACTTGGCTTGCCTGAAAATTGACCGCACTGCGGACAGTCTCGCAGTTGGGAAGCACAGCGGCAGGGGTTCGAGAAAATTTTGGAGAGTCGGGTTGGGTATTGACATGAGAAACTTGGTGGTCAGGGCTGGAAATCAGAAGTAGCGCAACAATTGATGCTAAATAATAGGGGCCGACCTCGAAATCTGCCTTATCCCTATCTCAGTCCGCAGAGCGACCTAGCAAGTCCAGCAAGATGCTTGGGATAATCATAGACCTGGGCTATCTAATCTAGCTAGGAATAATTTTAAGACTCAAGCTCTTTCCCAGAAATCTTGCTGAGGATTGTTAAAGGCTGCTCCCAAGGGTACAGTTTTAATTATCGCTCTCTAACCGGGATCGAATCAATTTTGGAGTTAAGATTGGTTACAATTAGTGTTTAAATGTTTTATGTAATATTATGTGTTTGCAAAGGAGTTACCAAAACTGACCGATTCAGCACTGTCTGGCAACTTCGGGATTGAGCCAAATACAGCTTTGCGTTCCGAGCTTTCTATCTGTATTTTTCTGCGGTCTGAAGAACTCGCGACATCTGTCCTCAAGCTTTTGGACAGAAATCGCTACATTTTGATGCGTAGTAATTCCCCAGAGGGATTTTTGGACTTCATCCAGCGCAACAGCCACCTCGATTGCCTCGTATTCGAGGTTTACCCAGAGTTGCACTTGCTAGTTAGCCAACTACAAGAACATTCCATATTCTTACCAGTCGTAATCTTGGAAGCGGAGGCAAATTCAGAAGACGCTAAACTTCTGCCAGAGAGTCATGCGATGACCTCGGAGGGTAGCCACGAGGAAAACCTCCATTTTTTTTACCACGCTGCTGAAGTGAAGTTGCCGATCGCCAAGTTAAGCGATCTCAGTTCCTTCATTGACCAGGCGATGACCCGATTTCTCAATCTCTCTGTCCCGGTTCGAGCTAGAGGCCATGCCTCAACTACCGATCCGACTGCGGAATTGACTTCTCAAAGTTTGCTCCATCGCCAGCAGCGGAGGCTTGCTGAAAAATTACGGGAGCGATTAGGATACTTAGGTGTGTACTATAAGAGAAATTCCCAGTTTTTCTTCCGAAATCTGCCTTCAGCAGAGAGGCAAAAGCTCTTGGAGCAACTTCAGTCAAATTATCGTGAGATAGTTTTGAATTATTTTTCCCCAGACTCCACGCTGAATAATAAAATAGATGAGTTTGTAAATGTAGCTTTTTTTGCCGACATTTCTGTTACTCAAATTGTAGAAATTCACATGGAATTAATGGATGAATTTGCCAACCAGCTAAAATTAGAAGGTCGTAGTGAGGAAGTATTACTAGACTACCGATTGACACTAATCGATGCGATTGCACACTTGTGCGAGATGTACAGACGTTCAATTCCCAGAGATTCTTGATTTTTGTTAACTGTTAAATCTTAACTGTTAATTGTTGTCAATCACCAATTACCAATCACCAATTACAATCACCAATTACCAATTATCAATCACCAATCACCAATCACCAATTATCAACTGATAGTCTGAGCAAAATTTATGACCCCTCTGAAGAAAACCTATGTTCTCAAACTCTATGTTGCTGGGAATACTCCCAACTCTGTAAGGGCTTTGAAAACACTCAAGGACATTCTAGAGCAAGAATTTCTGGGAGTCTACGCCCTCAAAGTGATAGATGTCCTCAAAAACCCTCAACTAGCAGAAGAGGACAAAATTTTGGCAACGCCGACTTTGGCGAAAATATTGCCACCTCCAGTCAGAAAAATTATTGGTGATTTATCAGACAGAGAAAAAGTTTTGATTGGACTAGATTTACTCTATGAAGAATTGCGCGAAGAAGACATGAACTTACACGATAGAATCTAAGCGAGCGTCAACAAATAGCTACAACAATTAATACAATTAAAACTGTTAGCTTGAGTGACTTTCTATAAAACAACATATAGAACAACACTAAATATACAATAGTGATAATTGACATTGTTGATCCTAATAGCTTTTTAATTAAAAACAACAATTAACAACAAAAAACAAAAACAAAATATGGATAATAATACTCAAATTTTGCATCACGAAGTATTAGTAACCCCAGGAGTTCAAAAAATTCGCACGATGATTGAGGGTTTCGATGATATCAGTCACGGAGGAATGCCTATTGGCAGAACTACCTTAGTCAGCGGCACATCGGGAACTGGAAAGACATTATTTGCGGTGCAATTTCTCTACAACGGCATCATGAATTTTGAAGAAGCGGGGGTATTTGTTACCTTTGAAGAATCTCCCACGGATATCATTAAAAATGCTTACAGTTTCGGTTGGGATTTGCAACGCTTAATTGACGAAGGTAAACTGTTTATTTTAGATGCTTCTCCCGATCCAGAAGGTCAAGATATTGTCGGAAATTTTGATTTATCCGCCTTAATCGAGCGCATTCAATACGCGATTCGGAAATATAAAGCTCGGCGAGTTTCTATTGATTCAGTAACGGCAGTTTTCCAGCAATATGATGCCGCATCGGTAGTGCGGCGCGAGATTTTTCGTCTAGTAGCGCGACTAAAACAAGTTGGAGCTACCACGATTATGACCACTGAACGGGTAGAAGAGTATGGCCCTGTGGCGCGGTTTGGAGTAGAGGAATTTGTTTCAGATAATGTGGTGATTGTCCGCAACGTTTTGGAAGGGGAACGCCGTCGTCGCACGATGGAAATTTTGAAGTTGCGGGGGACAACTCACATGAAAGGGGAGTATCCTTTTACGATTACGAATAACGGTATTAATATTTTCCCCCTTGGTGCAATGCGTTTAACTCAACGTTCTTCTAATGTCCGAGTTTCCTCTGGGGATAAAACTCTTGATGAAATGTGCGGTGGTGGTTTCTTCAAAGATTCGATTATTTTAGCTACTGGCGCTACTGGTACGGGTAAAACTTTGCTGGTGAGTAAGTTCTTGCAAAATGCTTGTGCAAATGGCGATCGCGCCATGCTATTTGCCTATGAAGAGTCTCGCGCTCAGCTATTCCGCAATGCTTATTCTTGGGGAATTGATTTTGAGGAAATGGAACAAAAAGGTCTGCTGAGAATCCTTTGTACCTACCCGGAATCGGCTGGTTTAGAAGACCATTTGCAAAATATCAAATCAGAAATTGCTGAATTTAAGCCGTCTCGAATTGCTATTGATTCCCTATCAGCTTTAGCGCGGGGAGTTAGTAATAATTCTTTCCGGCAATTTGTGATCGGCGTGACTGGTTTTGCTAAGCAGGAGGAAATAACTGGCTTTTTCACGAATACAAGCGATCAGTTTATGGGTTCTAATTCAATTACGGATTCTCATATTTCTACGATTACTGACACGATTATTATGCTTCAGTATGTGGAAATCAGAGGGGAAATGTCCCGCGCTATTAACGTTTTCAAAATGCGGGGTTCTTGGCATGATAAGGGCATTCGAGAGTACACAATTACGGAGAAAGGGCCCGAAATTAGAGACTCTTTCCGCAGTTACGAACGAATTATTAGCGGTTCTCCAACTCGGATTAGTTTTAATGAAAAGAGTGAGTTATCTCGGATTATTAAAGGTGTTCAAGGGCAAGGGGGGGATGGTGAAGAAATATAAGGGTAATTGGTAATGGGTAATTGGTAATTGGTAATTGGTAATGGCTAATGGCTAATGGGTAATGGCTAATGGGTAATGGCTAATGGCTAATGGCTAATGGCTAATGGGTAATGGCTAATGGCTAATTAC
>NZ_JAQMUA010000254.1:0-2623 GCF_028330895.1 Kamptonema animale CS-326
AAGTGGATCTGATAAAATGAGGGTAACATTATGTTTTTCGATAGGCAAGCGTGTAACAATTTGGCTGCCTATCTTTTTTTACCACAACTCGGCTCAATCTTTACCCCATAAGCCTTTGGGCCGGATTGTCACCCCCCCAGCTGCGGAATGTAGGGTTTAATATTTTTGCTTTTTGCCAAATCGCGATGCTCTCGATAATCCTGACCAAACTGGTGATAACAGTTGGTACTTTATTTAGCTTCACCAATTAGGGTAAAGGCTGCCCAGTTGTCGGGTTGCGGGTATTGTTTCATTGTCGTCAGCATTGCCTGACGTAGTGCTTGCGCTTTGTCGGGATTTGAAGCGAGATGGCGATAAAATTCGGTCATCAACAGGGCTGAAGCAACATCCGGTACCGCCCACAGCGACACAATGGTACTCGGAACGCCAGCGACAATCAAGGAACGAGATAGCCCGATAACGCCATCTCCTGTAACTTTCCCCTGTCCTGTGTCACAAGCACTCAAAACAACTAATTCGGCGTTGAGCTTTAGCTTTAAAATTTCCCCAGCGGTGAGGAAGCCATCATCGTTGGCTGACGGCGCTAGCGCTATGGCACCCGGTACGCCCAATTCCCTGATATCGTCGAGTAACCCATGAGTGGCAAGATGTACCAGGCGCGCAGAGGGCAATTGCTGCAAAATATTGACTTTGGTAGCCCGATCGCCGACGATGGCTTGGGTGTTCAAAAGTCTGGCAATCTCCTTGGCTTCCTCTTCAGACGCTGGTAACGACGCTAACTGATATGGCTTTTCTCCACTCTTTTTGAGTGTGGGCATTGTCGGATTACCCACTACCAAAACCTCTTTTCCTTGAGGCGGTTCTGGATATTTTGCCGCTAATTGCTGACGTTGTTGATTTGTTAGCGTGAGGACATCAATGGCTGGAGCTGTTAAGATTGTATGTTTCTCAATTAGGTATCGACCAGCCGTGTCTCGTAAGGCGGGAAAGGGCAACAAAAACATAGATTCTTGGGGAATGAAAATGACACGCGCATTGGGGTCTGTTGGCAGAAGATCGGCAATGGGTGCGATCGCTAATTGATGCAGTTTCGTTCGTGCTGCTTCTCCTTGACGTGTCCTCGGTCCCTTTAAAATTCGGCTGGTAGCTACGAGGTTTTCCAAGGATGTCTTTTCCTGTTGCAGGAATTTGAGGTCAACCCGACGAAAGGCGATTTCACCCGTTGGTTTGACAACCCAAATAAACAGTTCCGAGTCCTGGGGTTCTCCTGTCTGTTGAACAGATGCGCCGTGTGGAGTCTCGACAAATTGCTCGCGAATAATTGAATATTCAACGAGCGTGGCATTCTGCTTTTTGGCAGTGCGTTGGATTTGCTCGATTGAAGGGAACTGAGCTTTTTCGCTAACAGTTTCACTCGATTTGATGCGTCTGGCTAATAACTCCACAAAAGCACGGGCACGCCCTCGCTCAGCAATTTCCAAAGCGGCATTGAATTTATTCTGGACACTGAGGACTTCTTGAAGATTGCGATAGGCAGTAATTTGCGTTTCAAAAATGGAGACTTTGAAGGCATCATTCGTACCCAGTCCAGCACGTAGAGATTCCCAAAGCTTAATTCCATCGAATAGGACTCGTTCGGCTTCAACAAGCTGATTTAAGCGAAACTGAGCATCTCCTAAATTGGTCAGCACGATGCCTTCACCGAGGCGGGCCCGGACTTCCCGGACGAGCACTAAACTCTGTTGATGGTACTCGACCGCCTTGGCATAGTCTCGGCGGTAAGAGTAGGTTGTACCCAGACCCAAGAGGGCTTGTGCCTCCTCTAAGCGATTGCCTAGTTTCCGCGCCAGACTCAAGCTTTGTTGCAGGTACTCAGTGGCGCGATTAAAGTCACCGGAAATTGCTTGGGCATTCCCTAAGTTTCCCCATGCCTGCAATTCCCCGTGGCGATCGCCAATTGTTCTAGAAAGAGCCAAGCTCTCTTCTTGATACTGAATGGCTTTTTGATAATCGTTTTGAGCGAGATACGCATTTCCCAGATTTCTCAGCGTTAACGATTTCCACTGCGGGGCAGATTCAACGGGTGTAATTCCTAAGCTTTGGGTATAGAAGGCGATCGCTTTTTCGTAGTCCCCAAGGGCAGCATAAGCTGCACCCATGCCTGCTAAAGCAAGACCTTCTTGGGCGCTACTGCGAGCCTGTCGCGCTCTTTCCAGTTGCTGCTGGTGAAACTCAATTGCCTTAAGGTAGTCTCCGACTACGTAGTGGGAAATGGCTAAATTGTTCAGTGCATAGGCTTCCCACTCAAAACTCTTCTCCTGTTTGGCAACGTCTAGATTTTGCTTGTAGCACTCGATCAGCTTGGCATAATTTCCTCCAGTGCGCTGACCTGCCCCAGTCGTGTTGATCGCCTTAACCTGTTGTTGGCAGTCTTGCATTTTTTGAGCGATCGTCGAACCCTGCTGAGTATTTCCTTGTGGTGAGGAAGTGGGATTCTGCTCTGTTGATGCCGAATTCTGTTGAGTATTTCCTTGTGGTGAGGAAGTGGGATTCTGCTCTGTTGATGCCGAATTCTGTTGAGTATTTTGTTCTGAGGAACCTCCCGATCCAGGCGGGTCTGTTA
>NZ_JAQMUA010000255.1:0-28179 GCF_028330895.1 Kamptonema animale CS-326
ACTCATAGCACAAGATGGTTGAGGCGAGCGCCCACCTTACAATTACCAATTACCAATCACTAATTACTTAATTCGATTTTCCCGTTGACCAAACAAAACAAAGTGTTCAATTCCACTTTTGTAAACTCCAGCCTTAACTGCCGCTGCTACATCAGGATTATCCCGAAGATAAGTAACTTCATTTACTAATGGACTAGGCGATCTACCTTCAAATTGCCCTACCTTTGTAAAATGTTCATAACCACTACTAAATAACCCGCTGGCTACAGCTTCCGCTACTTTTGGATTCTGCTCTAAATAAAACTGCTCATCAAAAAACGGACTTCCTTTTCTCCCTTCAAATTGCCCAAACAAAATAAAATGTTCGTAGCCGCTGCGGAACTTATTTTCCTTCAAAAATGTAGCCACACCTGGATTTTGTTCGAGATAATAACTCTCGTCATACAAATTTCTGGGATCTCGTCCTTTAAATTCTCCTCTTTTAATAAAGTGATCGAAACCACTACGAAAAACCCCATTATTAATTTGCTCTGCTACATCAGGATTGAGAGCCAAATAGAGCTGATTGTCAAATTGATCGCTAGGATTAAGCCCTTCATATTGCCCAAATAGAGCAAAATGTTCAAACCCATTACGGAAAGTTTTATTAGCAACAGCAGCCGCTACTTGTGGATATTGAGCCAAATAGAAACTCTCATCAAATAAAGCTAGCATTCCCATCGCCCGATCGGCATTTAAAAAGCCATAACCGCTGGCAAAATCGAACCCTGGATCGGCCGCAGTTGTCCCCGGATCGTTCATATCTACAGCAGTTACTCTCATCGCTATTGCCACATCATTAGGAGTTGCCCAAGGTGCCACTTGTAGCATTAAAGCAGCTACCGCCGCTGCATTTGGAGCCGCCGCTGAAGTACCGAAGAAATTGGGTAATCCATCGGCCTCAAAAGGGCCAGTTACCTTGGGATCTGATATTCCGTAAAATGTAGTATTTACTCCATCAGGAGCGACGATATCTGGTTTGAGTCTGACTTTAGCTTGCTCTAATCTTTTACCATTTATATCAAATAAAATTGGGATGCCGCCAACGCTCGAAAAGCGTTCTAAAGTTGGGCCACCAATTAATTCATTAAATGCGGGCGTATCTTGATAATTAGTCGCCCCCACTGCAATCGCACCGGCTGCATTTTTATGTCCATATAAGGTTGAGCTATTAGTCGGGAATTCGAGATTAGTTGGCAAGCCTACAGGTGCATTAAAAACATACCTGATTTGCTGCGGATCGGGGCCACTTGCCCGGACAATGACAATATTAAATTTGCTAGTTTCTTTCCCCAAATTGGCAAAGGAAATAAACTCAATTGGCCCGCTAGCCTTGCCTGTATTGGCAGATACTTTGGTATTATCGATCGCACTACCACCGACTACGGCCGTACCATCGGCATTCAAGATATAAACATCTAAATCTGTTGCCGTTGTCGCTACTTCTCCTCCAACATAAAAAGGTTCATCCCACTGTAAGGTAAAAGCAATTCTTTTGCCAGGATCGAGAGTAAAACCTTGTAAAAAATCAATGCCGGGGCCGGGGTCAAAATCGTGGGCTACACCACCTTTAAAACTTGACACCGGAATGTTACCACCAAGGGTAGGAATGTTATTTTCTGGTACAACTGAAACTGGCAATTGACCGGGATTAAAAACAATTCCTGAGTTGACAAAAGCGCTTTGATAACCATTGCGGTTATTGTTGCCAGTAGAAGTGAAATAAGTAATTCCCTTGCTGGTAACTTCATTTACTGCTTGGGCCGCATCTCCGTCTTGAAAAAAAGGCGATTCAAAGCCATTAACATTGTCTATAATAATGTTAGCACCAGCAGCGGCAAGGGAGCGGATGGCATTACCAACGGAGCGATCTGTAAAAGATTTACCAGTAGCATCACTGGCTGTATGAAATAGTAACTTGGCACCAGGAGCGATATCATGAATTAGTTGCATTAATGCTCTGCCTTCATCAACTCCCGTCCCAACAGTTTCCGCTAAAACCTGTATGGGGGTAGTGCGACCAAAGGGATTAGTAGGGCCGGGAAGATCGCCGGAGTTGATATCATCTATGGCATTTTTTGCATCTCTTTGATTAATATCATAACTATCAGAAATTACCCCAATTGTAATTCCCGTGCCATCCACACCTTGCAACACGCGAGCGAAGTCAGCATACATCGATCTGTTAGCTTGATTTTCAACACTACCCGCACTATTAGGACTTACAGAAGCAATAGATTTTAGATTTTCTCCTGTTAGGGGGTCGCTGTTTTGATCTGTTGTCGCGATCGCACGTGAAACCCCCTCAGCCGACAAGGGCTGAGTGCTACTATCAGCAAGCAACAATGAATCTAAGCTGCTAGAGATAACCTCCGTGACTTGAGTGGCAGCTAGATCGGGGGATAATCCCTGATAGAACTCTCTTTGGCTAGCAGTTTTGTTGGATAATTGGTTAAACTGGGAAATCAGCCAGGGCTGCTCGTCAGGGTTCAAGTACGGAGTGTGGGCATTAATCATACAAACTGAGTTAGCGATCGCATCACAATAACTTTGTTATACCTTAACCGCTAATGTTGCAGAGGTTGGGTTAAAAGCAAACTGCGATCGCACTTAGTACGTAACGCCGCCCTCTGGGCGGTATCTTTACCACCCAGAGGGCGGCGTTACAAACAATTATTTTCCCAAAAAATTCAATTTTTCAGAATCAATTTTGAGCCTTTTCGCTTCAAATAATCAGGGCATTTCACAAAAAAACCCAGTTAGGAGAATATCTTCATGGCCGGCCCAAGTGCAGATAACCTTGCTTATTTATTAGACGAATCGCCTAACAGTTTAACTCTAACTCCAGGCTTTTTAGCTCCTTACCCAAAAGGACTCTTTGCTCTCGGTGGCAATGATTTCATAGTTGGTTCCTCCGATGGCGAAATGATCGACGGCGGCGACAATAACGATCGCCTGATCGGCGGTGGCGGTGCTGATACCCTAAATGCTGGCAGCGGTGACAACTTCCTCATCGGCGGTCAAGGTGATGATATTCTTACCGGTAACAGTGGTAAAGATATCCTCCGGGGAGGTCAAGGCGACGACTTACTCATCGGTTTTGAAGGCGACGATGTACTCGTTGGCGACAAAGGTAGAGACATATTAAAAGGTGGCGAAGGATCGGATTTATTTGTCCTAACAACAGAAACCGCCACACAAAACCCCGAATCTGCGGATATCATCACTGACTTCAAGCATTTTTTCTGGAAAAACTTAATCGGCTTAACTGGTGGCTTAACTGTCGCTGACATCACATTAGAATCAGCTTCCCTCAATCCTGGCAGCAATGATACTTTAATTCGGATTCGCGAGTCTGGAGCCATTTTAGGCTGGGTTACAGACGTATCCCCCGACTATCTCAACGGGCGTTTCGTGGCCGCAGATACTAAATTGGGAGATGAACTCGGAAGCGCAACTAATCTTGGTTCCCTGAGCGATAATCCCACCGTTAGCGGGTTTATTGGCGATGCTGAACCAGATAATTTTTACCGTTTCACACTCCCTTTCACCAGCGACTTGAAGTTAAACGTTACAGGTTTAAGTGCAGATCTTGATGTAGCCCTAATTAAGGATATTAATAACAATAACGCCGTTGAACCACCGGATATTGTTCAAGTCTCGGAAAACTCAGAGGCGAATTCAGAGGAAATTAATCTCAACGATTTATTACCAGGGACTTACTTCGTGCGAGTTTTTCGATTTGAGGAAGCGCAGACAAATTACACTATGAGTCTATCTGCTACCCCTAGTCCTCCCCCGCCACCAGGTAGCAGCGCGATCGCAGGTTACGATACTACTTTCGGCTATGGTTTGATTAATGCAGCTACCGCTGTTGCTCAAAGCATTGGCAAAGCACCTTTTCCTGATGTCCCCAATTTGGGAGGAGATGAATGGGGACGAGATGTAGTAAATGCTCCCGAAGTTTGGGCTCAGGGTTTCACTGGCGATGGCATTGTCGTCGCTGTTGTTGATAGCGGTGTTGACTACGATCATCCTGACTTAACTGGGAATATTTGGACTAATTCAGGGGAATTTGGCCTTGATGCTAATGGTGTTGAAAAAGCTACCAACGGCCTTGATGATGATAGTAATGGCTTTGTTGACGATTTCCGAGGTTGGGATTTTGTCAACAGCGATAACAACCCGATTGATGAAAATAGTCACGGTACTCACGTAGCAGGAATTATTGCTGCTAAGAGAGACGGAGTGGGCATCACTGGAGTAGCTCCAACTGTGAAGATTATGCCTGTGAGAACAGTAGATAAAGATGGTGTAGGAAAAGTAAGTAATGGCATTGCTGGCATTCGCTATGCTGCCGATAATGGAGCCGATGTAATTAATCTCAGTTTTGGCGGAAATGACATGGAAGCTGAAAGGCTAGATGCCATTCGCTATGCTGAATCAAAGGGTGTAGTCGTAGTTTCTGCGGCTGGAAATAGTAGTAATGGCCGGCCGAATCTTCCTGCTCGTTTAGCCGATGAGTTCGGTATTGCTGTGGGTTCAATAACGCGGGATTTGCAATTTTCTCAATTCTCTAACCGTGCTGGAGTTGTGGCGCTCGATTATGTAATTGCACCGGGAGGAAATGGGGGACGCTCGGATGTCGAAGATGTTTATTCAACAGTACCATTATCTTTGCCCGGTATTCCTTACCGCTACTTTTTCGGTACTTCTATGGCGGCTCCTCATGTTGCTGGTGTAGTAGCTTTGATCCGTCAAGCTAATCCCAATTTGACACCTAAAGAGATTGAGAAAATTGTTGTGGAAACTGGAAATCGTTCTGACATAATTGTGTAGGAATTGTTAGTTATAGCAATCCTAAATGAATCGTAAATTTTTTACCCCACCCCAACCCTCCCCTTGCTAAGGGGAGGGAGTAGGAAATTCACAAATGATTTAGGATTGCTATATTAGTTTTGGGTTGTTATACAAATTCTCCAAAGTTATGCAACAGTAGAAGCAGGCGAAGCATCTCCAGAACTTGAGATTGCTTCGCCTTGTTGATAATGACATACAAGAGCTATGCTACCGGACTTGATATCAAATTGTACATATCAAATTGTACTTAGTATTGAAGTATTAATTATTAAAGTTGGGTTACGCTAAGCTTCACCCAACCTACTAACTAACAACTAACAATTAACCATTACTAAGGATAAAAACCTAATTGTGGCAGTCCTAAAGTTTCTTCCCATCCCATCATTAAGTTCATACACTGTACGCCCTGACCTGCTTGACCTTTGATTAAGTTATCAATTGCTGACATAACGATTACTCTGTCGGTGCGCGTATCTACTTCTACACCGATGTAGCAGAGATTGGTACCGCAGGCCCATTTTGTTTGAGGATAAACGCCGCTGGGTAGGATTTTTACCCAAGGAGAATTACGATAGAAGGCGTTGAAAATTGTCAGTAAGTCTTCTCGTACTAATCCAGGATCGCGGAGGGTGGCATAGACGGTAGTGAGGATTCCTCGCACCATTGGTATCAGGTGCGGAGTGAATTGCACTTTAATGTCGTGTCCGGCTAAATCGCTGCAAATTTGTTCGATTTCCGGGGTGTGGCGGTGACGACCAACGGCGTAGGCGGCCAGGGAGTTGTCTGCTTCGGCTAGCAGAAGGTTGATTTCGGCTTTGCGACCGCCACCGGATGTGCCTGATTTGGCATCTACGATCGCGGTTTCGGGGATGATGATGCCTTGTTTGAGTAGGGGTGCGAGGGCTAGAAGGCTGGCGGTGACGTAGCAGCCGGCGCAGCCTACGAGTTGGGCGGTTTTGATGCGATCGCGATAAAGTTCTGGTAAACCGTAGACAGCGGTTGAGGCGATCGCTGCGTCTTGGCGATCGCCTCCGTACCAAGCTTTATATGTTTCTAAGTTGGTAAACCTATAATCTGCTGAAAGATCTAAAACTTTGCACCCCTTTTCTAGCAATTTGGGAGCCATCTGGTACGCTAAACCGTTGGGGAGTGAGAGAAATACTACTTGACATTTGGATGCTATTTTGTCCAAGTCTATCGCTTCTACTGTCAAGTCAATCCAGTTGCTCAAGTGCGGGTATAAACTGGAAAAAGGTTTACCTGCACTACTTTCGCCGCCTAGATAAACTACTTCGGCTTGTGGGTGATCTGCTAAGAGGCGTACAAGTTGCACACCGCCGTAGCCTGATGCCCCAACTATTCCTACTGGCACTCGCTCTAAATCTCCCATCATCTTACCCCCAGGCTGTTTGAGTCAAAAATGTGTGTACTTTGGCTGCATTGTACAAGATTGCTGCAATTCTATGCTGTTTAGGATCTAATCCGATCTGCGGGGCAGACATACTGCGGTAGCCTCGATCCTATGAATTTTCAGGAACTTACACAGGTTAATAATGTAGCTATTTTTACGCTTGTCTCCAAGCTCTGACTGTATTTATGTAGTAGTGACTTTAGTAGCTATACTCTATGTAAATAAAGGCAGGTGCTATCTGTTTTTTTGCCAAATATTGTTGCCCTAGAGGTGGAATGATATTTAGCTGTGTTTTAGTAACTACAACAAATTGTGGATATTAAATATTGCCAAAAATTAGAAAATCAAAAATTTTACCCTCAAAGTTTTAAGGGTTAATAGGAAAAAGCAGGTGATTTTCTTCTAAGTATTGACAAAGATTTATTTATGTTATAATCTCAAACATAAAGGCGCGAAATATCGAGGCAAAATCAAATAATAAATTAGAAATGATAGATGCTAAAAATGTTCTCGGTTCCCAACTACAGATTTGCTGCACTTCTCCGCTGACGGGTTTTTACCGCGATGGCATTTGTCGCACGGGGGGTCAGGATTTTGGGTCGCACGTTGTGTGCGCTCAACTAACAGTAGAATTCCTGGAGTTTACCAAATCGCAGGGTAATGACCTGAGCACTCCCGTGCCGGCATTTCAATTTCCGGGTCTTAAACCAGGCGATCGCTGGTGTTTGTGTGTTTCCCGGTGGAGAGAAGCAATGGAAGCTGGTGTTGCTCCTCCAGTTATCCTTTCTGCGACTCATGCTAGAGCGGTAGAGAGCGTTTCTCTCAAGGATTTGAAAAAACACGCCATCAACGAGGAAATCTCCCAGAATTAACGATCGCGAACTCTTAATCTGAGTTAGGTGTTAAAAATAGACTGGGTGTGAAATCTTAATAGGAATAGCGAAATGTTAGTTTTGACAGCAAAATTACCTGCAAATCCTGATGCGACTGTCAGCTTTACTTTACCTCTGACAGCTCTTGAGCGCACGCGATCGCGCCATCGGTTTGAAATTGATTCGGGGGAAGAGTTGCATCTGCGTTTACCGAGAGGGACTGTACTGCGCGATCGCGATCTTCTGCAATCTGAAGATGATAGCTGTTTAGTCCGGGTAACTGCGAAACCAGAACCCGTAATGACTGCGATCGCATCGGATCGGCTATTATTAATGCGAGCGGCTTATCATTTAGGTAATCGTCACATCCCTTTAGAAATTGATCCTAATTATTTACGGCTATCTCCCGATTCAGTTTTGCAGGGAATGCTAGAAAAAATGGGTTTGGAAGTAAAAGCAGAGATTGCACCATTTCAACCAGAAATGGGAGCTTATGGTCATAGCCATTAAATCGGTTTGGTAAGAGAAGGAAGAAGGAAGACGGAAGAAGGAAGAAGGAAGAAGGAAGAATAAGAAGTAAAAGTAAAAAAAGAGGTGGTGCTTGGATTATCAATTTTCTATTCTTAGGTTGTTGCAGTTAGCTACTGTTCCCGTCGGGGCTTATAGTTATTCAGAGGGAATTGAAACTCTGGTTGATTTTGCTAAAATTAATAATGAGAACTGCTTACAAAAATGGTTAGAACATTCGTTGCAATACGGAGCGATACGTTTAGAAGCAGCAGTGATGGTACGTGCTTACAGAGCAACTATTGTAGGGGATTTAGAAGCCTTGAGCTATTGGAATGCTTGGGCAACTGCGGCTAAGGAAACAGAAGAATTGCGCTTACAAAGTTGGCAGATGGGGCGGTCTCTGGTACGGTTATTACAGGATATCCAGTTACCTTTACAGGTAAAAGTGCTCCCATCTGTGCAAGAATTAACTGAGGTTTGTGGAAATAATTGCAATTTTGCGATCGCATTTGGTATCGCAGCAGTAAAATTGGAAATAGAAGAAGGAGCGGCTGTACTTGGGTATTTGTACAGTTGGGCGGCAAATTTAGTAAATGCAGGAGTAAAACTCATTCCCCTTGGTCAAACTGTTGGTCAACAATTGCTATTAAACTTGGATTCCCAGATTAATTTTGTCGCCCAAGAAGTTTTAAGATTAGAAGATGATAACCTTAATAGCTGTAGTTGGGGATTGGCATTGGCAAGTATGGCTCACGAAAATCAGTACACTCGGTTGTTTCGTAGTTAAATTAGCAATGAGGGAAGGAAGAAGGAATGAGGATATAGCAATCCTAAATGAATCGTAAATTTTTTACCCCACCCCAACCCTCCCCTTGCTAAGGGGAGGGAGTAAGAAATTCACAAATGATTTAGGATTGCTATAGTAGCAAACTAACTAACAACTACAACCAACAACTAATACCAGTTCTCCAAAATCATGCAACAGTAGGTTGTATGTATGTAGTAAAGTCAACGACACTGACTGTAGCATACATTTAGAGAAATGGTATAACCACTAACCACTAACCACTAAAAAAATGAACGCTTTTCGTGTAGGAATTGCTGGTCCCGTTGGATCTGGAAAAACTGCTTTAGTTGATGCCTTGTGCAAGTCGATGCGACAATATTATAAGATTGCAGTTGTTACTAATGATATTTATACCCAGGAAGATGCACAGTTTTTGGTTCGGAGTCAGGCCTTAGAAAGCGATCGTATTTTAGGCGTAGAAACTGGCGGTTGTCCTCATACAGCTATTCGAGAAGATGCCTCGATTAACTTAGTTGCAATTGAACAATTAGAACTTAAGTTTAATGACTTAAACTTGGTATTTGTAGAAAGTGGTGGCGATAATTTAGCTGCAACTTTTAGCCCGGAATTAGTAGATTTAACGATTTATGTAATCGATGTTGCTGCTGGAGATAAAATTCCACGCAAGGGTGGGCCAGGAATTACTAAGTCTGATTTATTGGTGATTAATAAAACTGATTTAGCTCCCTATGTAGGGGCAGATTTGGGAGTGATGGAAAGGGATACTAAAAAAATGCGAGGGGATAAGCCTTTTGTGTTTACAAATTTAAAGACGAAAGAAGGATTAGAAGCAGTAGTGAAATTTGTCCAGTTGAATGTTACCTAGAACATTAGTAAATTTTTGCGTGTCTGAGTAGGAAACACTTCAATTTTGGGTAAATAGCAGTCAGCCGAAACTAATTCGTAGCTGACTGCCAAATCTTAATAGTTTTAGTTTTCCGCCACAGCTTTATTTACGGCTTCAATATCCAATTCTAAGGCTTGAGCAATTTGTTCCACATTCAATCCAAGTGCTAATAAGCGAGGAACAGATTCGAGCTTACCTTCGAGCTTACCTTCAAGTTTACCTTCAAGCTTACCTTCAAGCTTACCTTCGAGTTTACCTTCCTCTTTAGCTTCAGCTCTAACTTCCTGAAAATACCTTGTCTGTTTTAACTCCTGTAATCCAAACATGGCTTCTATCTCCTGGCGACTAAACTGCGGTAATTTATAGACCATTATTGTCTCTATCAATCCTACAACTTTTTGCTTGAGAGCGACATCAGAAATCTCTTGCCGTGCTTTGCCGATTAATTCCCTAGCTTGCTCAACAGCATTTTCTTCATTCTGCACAACTAATTTCACCATTCCCAATTCTAGAGATAGGTTACTTGGTTCCCCTAACTCATCTAAATACACTCGCTGCAAAAGGGGAGAAAAACCTACACTTTCATGGGTAAAAAATCGCTGATACGGCCTTGGGATGCCGGGATCGAAACTGCGGCTTGCAAATATCGCTACAGCACGCCAATCTTGAACAGGTTGATATTGACCTAAGTAAACGAAGATTTCCGTAAAAAATCTCCAGTAAAAATCATCTTTTTTCTGGAACTGTACTTCCACAAAATAAATCACTGAGTCTATGTCGCCTTCTGGAGGTAAGAATACTCCATCAAAGCGGCGGGCTAATTCTTTGATTTCTTGGGAAGTAAACTGGTAGCCTTCAGCTAGTGACGCAGGTTCACCAATAAGTTCAAATAATACACTGGGTAAGGTTTGAAAAAGTTGATAAAAAATTGTGTCAGTTCTCACAGAATTATGGCTCCCTACCGATTTAATAATTCGTGCACTTTAGGTAATGCCGGATGGCGGCGTTACAGATATTTTTGGCTAATTCCAGCACTTAATAATTCGCGAACTAAGTTGGCTAAACGAGTAGCACTATCATTAACCGCCAACTTATAAACGGCAGCGGACATTTTTGCCAAGTGTTCGGAATCTGCTAATAAATTCAACACTTTAGTTTCTAAAACTTCTGCATTTAATTCACTTTGTCGGAAAGATAAGGCTGCGCCAATTTTGGTAAAAACTGCGGCATTAAAACTTTGATGATCTTCCGCTGCATAGGGATAAGGAATCAAAATTGCAGGCGTTCCTGTGACAGCTAATTCTGTTAGCGCACTCGCACCCGAACGACTAATTGCTAAATTTGCGCGTTGCAATAGTCCACCCATATTATTATAAAATGGCAGGGAAAAATATTGAGGATGTTTGAGAGTATCAGCATCCGGGTCATTATTTCCTGTTAAGTGTACAATCGTGGCACCAGCATTAAACCAAGCAGGAGCGCATTGCCTAACTAATTGATTAATTCCTACTGCACCTTGGGAGCCGCCCATTGCTACAATTAGGGGAACATTCTCAGCAATTGGCAAGTCCAAGGATTGAGGTGTAAGAAATTGCGATCGCACCGGCGTACCCGCATAAACCGTCTTAGCGCCAGGCAAATACTGCGCCGCCGCCTCAAAACCGATCGCAACTTTAGTACACCAAGGGCCAAACCAGCGCGTTACTTTCCCTGGCAAAGCGTTAGACTCGTGGAGGATAACAGGCAAACCGAGCGATCGCGCCGCTAAAATCGCGGGTGCTGCAATATAGCCGCCAGTGGTAAAAACGCCCTGAAAATTGCCCTGTTTTAGCAGCTTCCGCACTTCAAGGATGGAACTGGCGAGCCGACCCAAAATTCGTGCTGTACCCAGTCCGAATCGCCCCTGGAAGCCTTCTACGGCGATAGTATGGAGGGGGTAGAGAGGTGGGATTAATTCAGTTTCCAGGCGATCGGGGACTCCCAGCCATTCTATTTGATAGTCGCTCAATTGCTCGGCGGTGGCGATCGCAGGAAATAAATGTCCGCCAGTACCGCTAGCTGCAATCAGTAATCGAATGTGCGTATTTGTCAAGACGTTTTTTCTCCTAGAAGCTCAATAGATAAATCGATTTTATATGGGAAATTTGAAATTTTAGATTATCATGCTGATAGTTAGTTCCTCCACCCACATCCTACAATCTCAAAGCAGTCAGAAGAGGTGAATTGCCTCCCTGACTCTATCCTGGCAAATCACCAAAATATCATCAAATGCGTAATCCTTTGAATTCCCTGCCAAATATTTCTAAATATTTTCCCGATCGCTTCTCAGTAAAAGATGCGATCGCCTCTCCCTTAGTCTGCCTATCATCCCTTCCTCCTCTATTTCTAAGTTTAACAATTGGTGGGATTGGCTTACTAAATCCCTCCCCTGTTAAGGCTCAAGGTGCCCTCGCCGCTCGCGCTACCATCATTGCTCAAACCCCTACAAACGCACCTGCTGAATTGACAAAACTCCTGAGTGAAATTGATGCCGCAGCAAACAGCCGAAATGTTAAAGCATTGATGAAATTTTACAGTCAAAATTTTACAAATTCTGATGGCTTAAACCGCCAGAGTATGGAGAAAGCTATCAAGCAATTCTGGCAGAGTTATTCTACATTAAAATACACTACCGAGCTTAAATCGTGGAAAGCGGAAGGAAACGCATTTATCGCTGAAACTGAGACTACGATTACAGGTACTCAGAAGATAGAAAATAGAGAGATGAAACTTAAATCTACTATTCGTTCTCAGCAGCGCTTTGAAGAGAAAAGAATTGTTAAGCAAGAGATTTTAGCAGAGCGAAATCAGCTAACTTCTGGTGAAAATCCACCTACAATTCAAATGAATTTACCAGAGCAAGTCAATGTTGGTCAAGAATATAATTTTGATGCCATTGTGCAAGAACCTCTCGGCAATGATATCTTAATTGGCACAGCTTTGGAAGAACCAATTTCAGAAAAAACATTTTTTAGTACCAGTCCAGTAGAACTAGAATTACTGGCTTCTGGGGGAGTATTTAAGGTAGGAAAAGCACCCGAAACCCCAGAAAATCGCTGGATTTCAGCAATCTTGATGCGGCAAGGCGGCATCACCGTAATTACTCAGCGCCTCCGAGTTGTAAAGTAATAAAATTCTGTGGCCGTAAGGATTTTAGCTGGAAAATCCTTACTGCAAATCAGAGATTTACTGAGAACAAATAGCAAGTAAAAAAATGAACTCAGTTCAAGATAAAATTGTTTTAATTACAGGTGCTAGCAGCGGTATTGGTGCAGCTTGTGCTCGAATTTTTGCTCGAGGAGGTGCTAAACTAATATTAGCTGCTCGCCGCCTTGAACGGCTGAAGAATATGGCTGCGGAACTAACTAAAGAGTTTGAAACTGAGATTTATTTTCTACAGTTAGATGTGCGCGATCGCGCTCAAGTTGAATCGGCTTTTACCAAATTACCTGATTCCTGGGCAACAGTTGATATTCTAATTAATAATGCTGGCTTAAGTCGTGGTTTAGATAAACTTTACGAGGGCGATTTCCAAGATTGGGAAGAAATGATTGATACCAACGTCAAGGGATTGCTTTATGTCACTCGTTATATTGTACCTGGGATGGTGAGTAGAGGTCGCGGTCATGTAATAAATATTGGCTCAATTGCCGGCCATCAAACCTATCCAGGTGGTAATGTTTATTGTGCCTCAAAAGCAGCAGTTAAAGCAATTTCTGAAGGTTTAAAACAAGACCTTTTGGGTACACCAATTAGAGTGAGTTCGGTAGACCCAGGTTTAGTGGAAACAGAATTTAGTCAAATACGGTTTCATGGCGATGGGGAGAGGGCAAAAAATGTTTACCAAGGATTAACACCTTTGACACCTGATGACGTGGCGGATGTGGTGTATTTTTGTGCGACGCGATCGCCTCACGTTAATATTAGCGAAGTCCTCTTAGTACCCACAGATCAAGCTACTGCAACTCTAGTTCACCGCCGAGTTGAATAGAATAATTTTGTAAAAATAAAGACTTCCCGCAAGCTAAGCCTAATTTGTTTCCGATTTTTCCGGATCTCTTT
Organism: Kamptonema animale CS-326; assembly: GCF_028330895.1. Classification (NCBI taxonomy): domain Bacteria; kingdom Bacillati; phylum Cyanobacteriota; class Cyanophyceae; order Oscillatoriales; family Microcoleaceae; genus Kamptonema; species Kamptonema animale. The sequence goes on from NZ_JAQMUA010000255.1 coordinate 13,488, forward strand.
TATATTCATGGGAAAGTAAGTTGGTAGATGCACCCTGATTGATCGCCCCCGGCCAAATTTGGCTGGGGTTTTTTATGGGCGTACATGAGTAATTTCTATTCTTTGATAACTTGTAACCTCGCCCTCTGGGCGGTAATTGACCGCCCAAAGGCCGGCGTTAGGGATATCTGCATTATTATAAGAATTTTCCTGAAAATTGCGATGCCTAATCGGATACTAAATTAGTAGATGCACCCTGATTAATAAACCTTAGCCAATTGCGGCTAGGGTTTTTTGTTGGCTGAGGAATTAGTGACTCACTACTATTTGAGAACAATGCTTAATAGTGCTATAATAGGTAATAATTTTGCGACTTCTGGGTTTTGTATAATTTGGATGAAGCCGCAAGAATTGCGCTATTTTTAGGACAAAACCATGACACAAGTTAACTTTTTTTCACCCATTACTGAGTAATTAATCACTTCTTACGGAGACTTCCGATCCGACCAAATTGGCAATTTGTTAACTTTTTGCAGGATTAAATCTACATAAGTCAAACCATTTTCTGCGCGATCTTCGCCAAAATATCCTTGGTTGCCATCATGCTTATGAGGCCCACTAATTATTTCTGCATAACGCCCTTGTTGCCGAGCTTGATTGAATCCAGAGTTAACTAGCCATTGCCATCGCGATGGGAAAACAACCCCGCCAATATCATCAATTGGATCTCTACTCCCGTGTAAATGATAGACGCGATCGGCAGCATTAAAACCTACTTTCCCTGAAAACACTCCACCGACAGAAACCACACTAATCTCAGCATTTAGCCATTCCTTAAGATAAGGAGTTGCACCTAACGCCACTTGTGCTCCACCGCTAGTACCAATTAGAATAATTTTAATAGGTTGATTTGGGGAAAGCGAGATCGGATGTTTAGCCTCCATCCGCTCGATAATTGCTGTGGCAATGCCCTGATTATAAACCTGTCCGTAGCGATAATCTAGAGAAATTGCAAATCTCCACAGATTGCGAATTTTAATTAGTAAATCTCCACTAATAATCTTTCCCTTTGCCCCCTCGAAAAACCGCCAAACAGGAGCAAATAAACGCTGACCTCCTAAACTTTTATTGGCTGCTGAGTAAGGGAAAATATCGCCAACAGCAACGCATTCTGGATGCACGTCAACTAAAGTCTTAAGAAAGAACTCTTCTCCCGGAGTTAATTCGTCTGCCGAAAAATCGCCGACTCCTGGCAGGAAGATAATATAACAATTTAATACCCCAGAGTTAGGAATACGCCTGTTGGTAGGTGTTTCTATATTACCAGAGTTAGATCGCGCACTTTCCAGTCGATTTTTCTGTTTAAGACCTAGAGTTTCAGCACTTTGACCCAGCCACCAGACTAGAGTTCCCACCGGAGCAGTAATGCCCCATACTATCAGGATTATAGTTGCTATGACTAAGAGCTTTAAACTGCCTCCGCGCAGCCAAATTAGTATCCACCTAGTTAACTTCAGCATTTAATCAAATCTGCTTGTAATTTGCTGTATTAAGGCGTATTGTATCAAAGTTGTCAACTACTTCGCTCATTAAGAATTTAACGTGAAAGGCAAAGATTCAACCCAAGGTTTAGGCACAACTCTTAGGAATGCCTTATGTTTAAATGTCAATTTTTACGAAGATGCTGCCGATACTCCTAGAACTAAGCGGATTGCTTTAACGATTGTAATTTTAGCAGCCTTGTCTCACGTTTTAGGCAGCGCCGCGATCTTATTAATTAATCGGGCAACTCTGCCCATACTGGCGATCGCACTTTTAATTGATGGCTTCGCTGTTGTCGCTGGTTACTACTTTTGGACTTTCACGATCTCAAAAATAGCTCAGTGGCTAAAACCGAATCACGTTAGCTATAGGGAATTGTTGATTCCGATTGGATTTGCCTATGCGCCGCAAGTGCTGAATTTTTTGACGCTGATTCCGCTATTAGGGCGAGCGATTGAGTTAGTATTATCTGTATGGAGTTTGCTAACTGTAATTGTGGCAACCCGCCAAGGTTTAGATATTAGAACTCGCTGGGCGGCGTTGATTTGTTTAGTAGGTTGGCCTGTAATTCAAGTAGCGATTGGATTTGTACAGGTATTTGGACAGTTCCTCACAACGCAGTTTTAAAAAGTGGGATTTCCAGATTTTTGTGTGATAGTTCAATTTTATGATATAATTTAATTCTCTCTTCAATTTACAGGGATTATGCTACTATTTATTTTAAGTAGTTGAACTCAACCAATGGAGGGCAACCGCTCCCCCGACTATTCGGCTATCCTCACTGGCTTTACCATTTAACAGCGATACATTAAAATAAAAGCAAGTACACAAAAATTAATATTATTTATTTTTTGTGGCACTCGCCCCGGCCAACCGTGAGGGGCAAATCAGCCCTAACTAAAACAGTAGGATAGGAAACATCTATGTTTGAAAGCTTTACAGAACAAGCCGTTAAGGTGATAATGCTCGCTCAGGAAGAAGCTCGCCGCCTCGGTCATAACTTCGTAGGTACTGAGCAAATCCTCCTGGGACTAATCGGCGAAGGCACTGGTATCGCCGCCAAAGTCCTCACGGAAATGGGCCTCAACATTAAAGACGTGCGGATAGAAATTCAAAAAATCATTGGCAGAGGTTCCGGCTTTGTCCCATCGGAAATTCCGTTTACACCTCGCGTCAAGCGCATTTTCGAGTCATCCCTGAACGAAGCTCGTAAACTGGGACACAACTATATCGGCACCGAGCACATCTTGCTGGGACTGATCGCAGACGATGAAGGCGTGGCGGCGAAAGTTCTGGAACAACTGGGTATCGAACGAGCTCAAGTCCGCACCCAAGTAATTCGGGCAGCAGGAGAAACTGTAGCGGTGGGTGGTGGTCGCGATCGCAATACCAAAACCCCAACCTTAGAAGAGTTCGGCACTAACCTGACCAAACTAGCAACCGAAGGCAAACTCGACCCCGTAGTGGGACGGGAAAAAGAAATCGAACGAGTGATCCAAATTTTGGGTCGCCGCACGAAAAACAATCCCGTATTAGTAGGCGAACCCGGAGTTGGCAAAACTGCGATCGCCGAAGGTATCGCCCAACGCATCGCCAACAACAGCGTTCACGAAATCCTAGAAGGCAAACAAGTCATCAGCCTAGACATGGGAGCCATGATTGCAGGTACCAAGTTTCGGGGCGAATTTGAAGAACGCCTCAAAACCGTCATGCAAGAAATCTTCAACGCTGGTAACATCATCCTGTTTATCGACGAGATCCACACCTTAATCGGAGCTGGAGCCGTACAGGGGAGCATGGATGCCGCCAACATCCTCAAACCAGCCCTCGCTAGAGGTCAATTGCAGTGCGTCGGCGCAACCACCCTCGATGAATATCGCAAACACATCGAACGGGACGCAGCCTTAGAACGCCGCTTCCAGCCTGTGAAAATCGGCGAACCCAGCGTTGAAGAAACCCTAGAAATTCTGCGCGGCTTGCGGTCAGCCTACGAAAAACACCACAAACTGACCATTTCCGACGCAGCTTTGGAAGCAGCAGCTACCCTGAGCGATCGCTACATCAACGATCGCTTCCTACCAGACAAAGCCATTGACCTCATCGACGAAGCAGGTTCCCGCGTTCACGTCATGAACTCACAGCAGTCGCCAGAAGTCAAAGAACTCAAGCGACAACTGCCGCAAGTGACCAAAGAAAAAGAAACTGCCGTCCGCGATCAAGACTTTGAACTAGCTGGAAAATTGCGCGATCGCGAACTCGAACTCCAAGGCCAAATCAAAGCCGCCTCCAGCATAAAACCAGAAGTCACAACCCTACCGATCGTCACCGAAGAAGATATCGCCCACATCGTCGCATCTTGGACAGGCGTACCCGTCAGCAAACTCACAGAATCCGAATCTGAATTGCTGATGCACATGGAAGACACCCTCCATCAGCGCCTCATCGGTCAAGAAGAAGCCGTTAGCGCCGTTTCTCGCGCCATCCGTCGCGCCCGCGTCGGCTTGAAAAATCCCAATCGACCGATCGCTAGCTTCATCTTCTCCGGCCCCACGGGTGTTGGCAAAACCGAACTTACTAAGGCCTTAGCTGCCTACTTCTTCGGTTCCGAAGAAGCCATGATTCGACTCGATATGTCCGAATTTATGGAACGGCACACTGTTTCTAAACTGATCGGTTCTCCTCCTGGTTTTGTGGGCTACGACGAAGGCGGTCAACTAACAGAAGCAGTTCGTCGCAAACCTTACACAGTAGTCTTATTCGATGAAATCGAAAAAGCTCACCCCGATGTCTTCAATATTCTTTTACAAATATTAGAAGATGGGCGCTTAACGGATGCCAAAGGTCGGACTGTAGACTTCAAGAATACGCTGCTGATTATGACTTCAAACATCGGTTCTAAAGTCATAGAAAAAGGCGGTGGTGGCATCGGTTTCGAGTTTGCAGAAAACCAAGCAGATGCTCAATACACCCGGATTCGCTCCTTGGTAAATGAAGAACTCAAGCAACACTTCCGCCCCGAATTTCTCAACCGACTCGATGAAATTATCGTCTTCCGTCAGTTGAATAAGGAAGAAGTCAAGCAAATTGCCGACATCATGCTCCGCCAACTTTTCAGTCGCTTAACTGAACAAGGTATGACCTTGCAAGTGACAGAAAGGTTCAAGGATCATCTAGTAAAAGAAGGCTACAATCCCAGTTACGGTGCAAGGCCTCTCCGTCGCGCCATTATGCGATTGTTGGAAGACGTACTCGCTGAGGAAATGCTTTCCGGCCGACTCAAAGAAGGAGACAGCGCGATCGTAGATGTAGATGATAATGGGGAAGTTAAGGTATTACCCACCGATCCATCACCACCTAAACTAGAATTAGCTCTCTCCCACTAAAATAATAAATGAACGCAGATTTTTAAAAGAATCTGCGTTCATTTGTTTTTAATGGCTAATTTAGGACTTACACGCTTACTAGGATTTTCTGTCATTGCAAGCCAAGAGAAGCAATCTCCAACCCTTGGTAATACTTCACCATCCTCAATTGCCTAGTGTCTAATTCTATAAAAAATTATAGAATTTTTGAAAGAAATTTTTCACAAATTGTGCCAAGCAATTAGTGTCAACCCGCTAGCGATCGGACTGTTGAATTGCGTTGCTGTTATTATGATATGGGCTCTGCAAATACATAGCTATTTATCTCCTACAAGTCAATACAATTTGTCTAAATACTACAGAAAAAAACGTCCAGATGTTTTGACCCTTGAAGTGAGTTGTCCAAGCGAAGATCCGCAAAATCCTAATTGCCTTAGCATAATGGAGGAACACTCTTTCCAATATTATAAAAGTACTTGCAATTTAATTCGGTTCCCCATTCTCTGTTTTAATAAAAAAGTAATTTCTCGATCTTTAGCGGGGAGAATTCTTCCCGAACTATTAGATATGGGTTTGCCGATTAATCCAAGCGATCGCGACAAACTAGAAATCAAAACTTTTGATGACGATGTATCCAGAAAGGCCTGGGAATCCAGAAGCAACTGGACAATTTATGTAGATCCCTCTGATTTTAGTCGAGTAGAATACGAGCAAATTCTCTGCTGTTATGAAGCACATCGCCAGAAAATAGATTCTACACTAAAAACTTCTAAAGTTATTCCCTGGTGGATTTGGAAATCACAATACCCCAAAAGCTTTGGCTTTGATTATCGCGCCCAACGTATTGCTCACATTGTCTATGGAGCCATGCCTAAACCTCAAGTCTTCTCACCTCAAAAAATCTCTACAGGCTACCTAAGAGATGGCGAATGGATTTCTACTTCTACTGAAACTTTGACCATTTACCATAATGGGCAATGGCAGATTGATATTGGCGGCAAACATGGCAAAAATCAGTGGAATAGTACAATTGGTAGGGGAAAGGTAACATTTGCTGATGGGAAGAACGTATTTGATGTTAAGTATCTGAGTTTTTCTGATTTAGACTCTATTAAAGATATCAGCGTTCGCGAATATTTTGATTCTTTGGTTGATATTGAAGGTAAGAAATTGACAGATTTTTATCAACTTGGTAATATCCCATCTAAATTCAATACAATTAAAACTTTTCCGTGATAGCAGCTAATTGTTTGCAACCAGTATTTTGATTTTACTAGGTGCTTTTGCTGCCGGACGTTAGGGAGTTTGTTGCAAAGTTAAAGTATAGGATAGACAAGTTTCAAATCCCCCAAAACAGCTTATCCTGTAGTTATCAGCCGATCTACCGCTGCAAGTAAAGTCTCGAAACTAGCATTATGATCCAAGAAAGAAAACAAATGTTTAAACTGAAGTATTCCTCGTTCATCTAACACAAACTGCCCTGGCAAAGGAGCCCCCAAAGCTTGACCGACTTGATATGCTCGAAATACTCGACAAGTAGGATCGCACAGCAAGGGTATTTTTAAACCTAAATCTGTAACCACGATTTGACTTTGCCGCTCATCGGTACTGGTAATCATCAACAGTTCTACATCCCTCTGGGCAAACTGCTCGTAGTTTTCATTAAGTGCTTTAATGTGGGGGAAGCAAAACGGGCAATATTGCTTTTCTGTGAAGATGCGGGTAAATGCGAGTACAACTGGGCGATCGCCCCGGTAATTTGATAAACGCACCAGTTTACCGTTGGTAATATCTGGTAGTTCAAAGTCTGGAGTTATTTCCCCAACTTTAAGCTCGTTTGTAGCGGGAACGGGAAAAAAGTTTTGAAAAAAGCGCTGATTTAACAAGCCCCTAAAGTCTGTGGAAGTCAGCATAATTTCTAATTACTAACTAATTACTAATTGGTAGTTGTTAACAGTTAACTGTTAACTGTTAACTGTTAACAACTTGGATTATACCGCCGCAAAGTATACTTTGGACTTCACGGGATCGGGATTCATGGTCTTTTCTCCAGGCTGCCAACCAGCGGGACAAACTTCATCGGGGTGAGACTGGACGTGCTGAATGGCTTGCAGGGTGCGGAGGGTTTCATCCACATTGCGACCAAAGGCGAGGTTATTAATCGTTGAGTGCTGGATAATACCTTCTTTGTCGATGATGAACAGACCTCTCAGAGCAATTCCTGCTTCTGGATCGAGGACGTTATAATCGGCGCTAATTGTTTTTTTGATATCAGCAACTAAGGGATAGTTGAGGTCGCCAACGCCGCCGGATTTGCGATCGCTCTGTATCCAGGCCAGGTGAGAAAATTCGCTGTCCACGGATACGCCCAGAATTTCAGTATCGAGTTTCTTGAACTCTTCGTGGCGATCGCTAAAAGCTATAATTTCTGTCGGGCAAACAAAAGTGAAGTCCAAGGGGTAGAAAAACAAGACTACATACTTTTTGCCTTTATAGTCAGACAGTTTAACCGTCTTGAATTCCTGATCCACTACGGCTGTGGCTGTGAAGTCGGGTGCAGGTAGACCAACCCGGAGGGTTTCGGTTTCTGTTTTAACGGCCATGAATTTATTCTCCTTGAATTGCTGTAGGCTTAGTCCCAAGGTCGCCCTTGAGCAAGTCTGTCCAGGCAGATACTAATTTTACGAACTGTTACAAATATACCATACTCATAACGACTACAACTACACTCCGCGATCAAAAAACGCGCTAGAACAGAGTCAGCGCGTTTTTTACTTTATTAAATATGGCTCAGGCGGGATTTGAACCTGCGACCGAGGGCTTATGAGTCCCTAGCTCTGCCACTGAGCTACTGAGCCAAATTGGTTTCACGATTTTTTATCTTAGCACAAGGTCGCCAACAATAGCTAGAGCAAATTGATAAAAAAAACAAAATTTTTAACTCTGAGTTATTGGTTTTGATAATAGAGCAACTGCCAGCCGATACCTTTAGGACATCTTGAAGTGTTCAAACCCTTACATCCCTTACTTTAATTCTATTTTTCTCCTCTTCCCTTCTTTCCCTAACCCTGAGCATCGGAGCATCCTAGCCCCTCTCTTTCCCTAGCCCCTATTTTCCCCTAGCCCCTCTCTTCCCCCCTAACCGACGAAAGCGATCGCTATACATCAGAATTAGGGGTCAGCAGACAGAGCAAGCAAAGGGGGCATCCCATCGCCCCCGTTGCAGGTAAACAGTGTCCCTACAACTCAAGGGAAATCCCTATTGAGAAGCAGTCCTAGAGTCATCTGGTAGAAATGCCATTGGATTGACAGCCCCTTGTGCAGAAGTATGAATTTCAAAGTGCAAGTGAGGGCCCGTACTGAAGCCAGTGCTACCCATTTCCGAAATTTGCTGGCCTTGAGTCACACGCTGACCTTCTTGCACCAAAATTCGGTTGTTGTGGGCGTAAAGGGTGACAGTACCGTTGGGGTGGGTAACTTCCACCAGGTAGCCATAACCGCCGTCATTCCAACTTGCATAAGTCACAACACCAGCATCGGCAGCCACAATTGGTGTCCCGATGTCACCTGCGATGTCAATGCCCTTGTGCATCCGCCCCCAGCGCCAGCCATAGCCAGAGGAAAGAACGCCCTTAGCCGGCCAAATCAAGCCCTTAGAGGGCATAGAACCTGCCGGCAGATAGGTATCTGCTCCAGGAAGAGGAGGTAACTCAGGAGAAACCATCCGTCCCAAGGAAGGATTGCTCAGAGGGTCGTAAGCATCAGCCCCTAGAGGAGCTGTGGCAACAAGGGGCTGCCTAGACGTAGCAGAGGGCTGTACCGGAGTGACTCCGACCGCACGCTGTGAATTAGCTCGCTCTTGTTGCTGCTGTCGCTGTAACTGCTGGGCCCACTGTCGAGACTGGGGCGTGCTAATTTCGTTCTGTACTGCTTGAGCGTAGCGTTGAGGATTGAACTCTGGATTGATAGGTTCAATACTATTTGAGTGGTTAGCCTCCGCAGTTGGTAACTGCGTATTGCCAACAAAAGCTGTGGTTGATATTGCTTTTACTTCCTGCTGATTGTTTCTATCGGCCCGATACTCCTCTCGGAGCCTGGTGATTTCCGATCTCAAGCGATCGGCGTAAGGGTTGGGTGAATTTGCGGCTGTGGAAGTTTGCAAATCGACCGTTACCATCTCATTGCCAGCTTGCTGAACGGGCACTGACGAGGGTAGGGTTGCGGTTGTGTTCTCAACAGCTAACTCCCTCGCGGGGGAAGTCAGTTCAGTTGTCGGCGCAAATGATTTTTCGACCGCGCCTTGAGAGTTAGCGGAAACAGAGATTTGCCGGAGTGTACCTGTAAATTTTGGCTGAGCATTGAGAGTGCTCTTGCCTTGGTCGCTAACACCTGGGGTCGAAAATGCTGTGAGCGGAATACTATTAATTTTTGCCACTGTCGGTACAGAAACGGAGGATGCACCCTCAGCGTTGGTTAGCGAAGAGATTACCGATACAGTTGGGACGGATGCTGCAACGCCAGAACTAGGGGCGGCAGAAGACTCAGCCCGCATTAAAGGAATGGGGGTTTCTGCAACGGGCTGGGCGTTAGTGGAATTAGAGCCTGATATGACTGTTGCCTGCTCCCCATAGCTGTGCGACTGGATTTGGGGAATTCTTAAGGCTTGATTGAGTTTGAGGTAGTGCGGATCGCTAATATTGTTAGCTGAAATCAGCTCTACGACGGATATGCCATAATTTTTGGCGATCGCGTCGAGGGTATCCCCCTTCTGCACTCGGTAAATTACCGATGATGGTACCAGAGCCGTCCCGTCAGGCTCAATCACAACTGTTCCAGTAGTGTTAGGCGCAACTAGGGACTCAGCCGACTCAATAGCCGGGGCTGGTGGGAACGCTGTCTGAGAACTAGAGCTAAAAGCGTCAAATTTATCCGTAGGGACTGCGGGCAAAGTCTGGCGTGCTGTTGCACTCTCCTGTGCAGTTTCTGGATTCCCAGTCACCTCAGTTAGCCCATCAGTGCTTTCCCGTCCAGATTCGGATAAATTGCCAGGTTCTTCAGATTTCAACTGAGTTTGATAACTTGTCGCCGAGTGGTTTTCCTGCTTGTTCCAGCGGTTAATTTCAATTTCTCTGGTTGGCTGGTTGAGCTCATTAATTTCTGCCGAGCGGGCAGAGGAGATCGCTTCTGTTGATTGCTGTCCTAACTGCTCTGTCTGATTTGATTTGAACTCTTGTTCAGTATCGACATAGCGGGTTTGAGAGGGCAGCGTCGCAACGGTGTTGCCTGTTTTCGCATCTGAGGAGATGACGTTCAGGGATGGAATTTTTAGCTGCTGTCCTACTTGCAGTAAGCTATCTGACTTAATGCCATTAGCTCTTGCCAGAGTATTTGCATCAACTTCGTAGTCCTGAGACAATTCCCAAAGGGTTTGCCCCTTTTTCACCTTCACCACCCCTGAGTTCAAGAGTGCAGGATGAGCGGCTTCATCCTCAACATTGAGAGCGTTGGGCTGTATTGCCAGGGGTGTGGGCTGCATTTCGGTGGTTGCTTCCCCTGCTACGGAGTCGGCCGCTGTGGCTGCGTCACCTCCTGTAGGCAGCAGGAGGCTGGAAGCACCTACTGAAATTGCTAGTCCAATCATTGCGGCAGAACGAACTCTACCAGTACCGGCATTTGCCTGCTTGGATGGTTCAGCAGTGCCGTCGATGTTGATTTCACGGGCATCAACAAAGTTTATTTTATCGGGATTTGTTCGTTTCAAAAAAACGACCTCCTATCGAGAAGCGCTTAACTATCCTTGGAAACACTCAAGGGGATGAGCTATCAATGATTCAAATCACGGTTAAAAGAGATCCTAATCATTGACAGTAATCATGCTTAGGCAAGATTACCCTGCTTTTTTAATTTAGACAAGCTTAGACAGTAAAAAAGTTTAAGCCGCAGGTAACAAGTGCTGAAGCGACACTTACAAAGCCTTGTTGTGTAATAGCTGTTAGCCTTAAGTCTGCATGCCCTGTTGTCATAAGGCTTTTTGTGTCATTATCACCACCCAAATCTACGCTGGTTTTCAGGAAAACCACAACCGTAAATATACGGGATAAAGCAGCGGATAGATTATTGAGTAAATCTAGGCCAAAAATATCAAAAAAAGTCTGTTCTTCTTATCTGGCAGTCTTTTGAGCCATTTATATACCCTCAGTATTACCTGCTATAGGATGATAAAAATCTATCAATCGAGTCAGCGAATACAGTCAGGGTACTATATGATTTTCTTATCTTAATCTCAGCATTTTATGGGTTGATGGGGGCTGGATTTTTTTTATGTGTATGTAAGGATGCAGCAATATTCTTATCCCAGATACCCCAATTGCCGCCGCGCTTCAAATAAACCTATGGCAACGCTGACGGAAAGATTTAAGCTGCGTACTCCTGGCTCGCTCATGGGAATGCGAACATTGGTACAGGCTTCGAGAATCTCTGGGGGAAGACCTGTGGTTTCTGCCCCAAACAGCAGCCAGTCATTGCTTTGAAATTCAAATCGCGTATAACTGCATTGTCCCTTAGTGCTGAAGCCAATCCAGCGACCTCCGCGTTGTTGGTGGCAAGCTTTAAAAGCTTCTAGGTTATCGTGGCTGTGCAGGTTAACGTAGGGCCAGTAATCTAGACCAGCTCGTTTGAGATAGCGATCGCTAATTTCAAAGCCTAAAGGCCCAACCAAATGCAATTCTGTACGGGTTGCAGCGCAAGTACGCGCAATATTGCCCGTATTTGGCGGAATTTGCGGAGAAATCAAAACAACAGACGGCATAGTTCGGGAAGAAGGGAATAGAATCTATGATGGCAGGAACTCACGACTTCCTAACCGCCAAGGCGGTTGCTATATGTTGAAAGGAAGAGGGAAAAATACTTAGTGCTTACCGTGAAATTCTACTTAAAGATAGAGGTAATATATAGCTTTTTGTTATATACCATTAATTACTCTACCGATTAAATATTCTGATCGTTTGCAAAAAAGTAGTTCAAGCGACCAATTGCTGGCATAACTTGTCTTCAAGCTCCCTTTCCTGTTCTCGCATTGATTGAATTCCTTCAACAATTACGCTCCTGCTGTCAAGACAAGTATGATACATTTTCAACCATTGTTGAGCCTCATTACCTTCGCGAAGAATTTTTTTCAAGGGCGAGAGGAAGCAACTAAAGCCGCGTTGTTTTGCTATTGGCCAAACTTGCTGGTAAATTTCCTCAATCCAATCTCTAGCCAGAATTTTTCTACCATCTTGCCAATGTCTAAGTGTCGCATCCAAACTCAGCTTGGAGGCGGCGGCTTCGTTAGCCTCTGTCAGAGCGATCAAGTCTTGATTGCGGGTGGTGGCTGGTAAGGTGCTGATTTCCAGGGGATCTAAGCTGGGATCTGCGAGCATTTGCCAAAGACGAGCTTCCAGTAAAGCTGTGATGGCTAGTAGGGAAATGGGGTTGGTAACGAGGTCGCAAATTCTCATTTCTGCGCGATTGAGATTATAAGGGCGGCGATCGCCATTAGGTCTTACTGACGACCACAGGTGTCTCACGTTTTGCATAGTACCAGCCACGAGTTGCTCCTCAGTCCACTTGATAAAATGGCGGTGGCTTTCAAAGAGGGGGACAATGGCTGGGGTTTTGGGGAACAGACCCCAACGGGTGGAGTGATACCCCGTAACGGCACCATCCAAGAAGGGGGAAGAAGCACTGAGGGCGAGGTACAGAGGGGCTTCGACCCTGATCAGGCGAATTGCTTGCATCAGCAGTTCTGGTTGAGCTATGCCGATGTTAATGTGAATGCTGGCGGTGACGACTTTGGTACCGTAGGTTTGCTCGATGTAGGTGTGGTAGGGGTTGTTGGGATCGGAGCGGAAAAAGCGATCGCTTCCGCCCAAAGATAAGGTACTCCCTGGATGTATGGTATAGTCGCCCAACTGTTTTAAATAAGCACGCAGTTGCCGACGCGGTTTAACTAGGGCACAGAGCAGGCGATCGTAACTACACAAGGGCGCAGTAGTATATTCCACATTGCGGCTATCTGGCTCCCGCACAAATCCGTCTAAGTCGGACACAATCTTGTCGGAGAGACCAACAATATCGCCCTGGGGGGTGCCAGTGTACATTTCTACTTCAAAGCCTTTTGATAGCAGCACGTTTTTTCCTCAGCTAGGTTGAGTCCTGTTTTTTATTATCCTAGAAATTGATTCTATCGTGACTTCTTTCAGAGGAGATATTTTCTCTTGATTAGTTAGAGGTTTTCATTGGCGCTGAGGATGGCAGCCTATTGAGTACCTACCTTGAGAGGGATAGCCAAGAAGATATTAATCATGCGATTCTAAGATATAGTTAATAGAAAATGTCGCCAGTGGAATGATGCGAGCAAGCAAGTGTCATCAAGCAACCACCAAGGTTAGTAGGACATTCTTAATTGCTAAAGCTATAGATGGGAATTGTATTTCCCTTCTCTCCTAGATAACTAAAGCCTTCCTTCTTCTTTCTTCCTTTGGCTATAAAGCATGAGTCAATCCCCCATCCCCGATTTCTGGAACCGACTAAATAATTCAACATTAGTTCGATTTTTGCTTTTATTTGCTTCAGGTTGGGCTTTCCTAACGCTTTTAGCTTACTTTGAAACGGTGATTGTAGTTTTCACGATCGCTTCGCTTGTGGCTTTCTTGCTTAGCTATCCCGTGCGATCGCTCAAGCGGTTTTTACCTCACGGTTTCGCTGTCACTTTAGTTTTCTTATTTAGTATTATAATAGTTGTAAGTTTAACTGTGACAGTGGGGGTAACGCTTTTATCTCAAGGGCAGCAATTAATTGATAGCATTACTGAGTTTGTCAATGCTCTTGCACCCCTTTCAGAGCGTTTAGAAGGCTTTTTAAGGGAAAGGAATCTTCAGGTAAATTTGCGGGTGATTGAAGAACAATTGCGAACCCAAGCTTTAGGGGGAATAGTTTCCAGCATCGCTCTATTACAAACTGTTTTTACTAATTTAATAACTTTTATTTTTATTACCGTTGTTTCATTTTTCATGTTATTAGATGGCGAACGGCTTTGGCAGCTTATTCTTAATTTTCTTCCCAAGCACTTGCACAGGCGCTTCGCTCGTACTATTGAGCGCAATTTTTTAGGCTTTTTTCAGGCTCAACTTATTTTAATGTTGTTTTTAGTAACGTCTAGTTTTCTAGTTTTATTAATCTTAAATGTGAGATTTGCATTGATTTTGGCAGTGATATTAGGCGCGTTTGATTTGATACCTGGTATCGGAGCTGCATTAGGAATTGCCTTGGTGTGTTTTATTGTCTTAGCTCAAAATGCCTGGTTAGCATTTAAGGTGTTAATTGCTAGCATTGTTTTGCAACAGATTCGGGATAATATTATTAATCCTCGGATTATGAAAAATTCACTTAATCTGAATCCGGTGGTAGTATTTTTTGCCTTGTTAGTAGGTGCAAGAGCCGCCGGATTGTTGGGGATCTTCTTAGCGATTCCGTTGGCGGGAGTGATAGTTAGTTGGTTTGAAATTGAGGAAATGAAAGGGGAGTCGTAGGAAGGATAAATTGGTAATTGTTAGTTGTTAGTTGTTAGTTGGTAATTGGTAATTGATGATTGGTAATTGGTAATTGGTAATCGCTAATTGCTAATTGCTAATTGCTAATTACCTATCGTCCCCATCCCCCCCTCGGATTAATTAGGGCTTGCTGAATAAGTTAGAAAAAATCGCGATCGCGTAGCCAGCCGCAGCCATCGCACTTGATGGGCAATTCAAGCTCGGTCAAACATAACT
>NZ_JAQMUA010000256.1:0-15019 GCF_028330895.1 Kamptonema animale CS-326
ATCTTTACCGCCCAGAGGGCGGCGTTACAGATAGGATTGATGGGGTTTCTAACAGTTACAAACTGCCTTTTTGCACCATTTTACTTACCTGAGTGCGGCATCCAGGGAAAACGCATCTTAATAGATCGACAGGCTGAAAGCCGACTGCTTTTGATTATCATTCTTATTTAAGAAATTAATTGAGTATTTTGGCTTAGAGATTTCAGGAGTTGTCTAAAGTACATTAATCAACTTTTTTGTCAATAACTTTTAGATGCGTTTTCCCTGTCCCCAACTCCAACTCAACCCGATCGCTCCGCTTGCTATATCCAGGCGATCGCAACTTAACTCTAAAATCTTCACCACAGCCAAATTGCGATCGCCATCTTCTTGACCAAGTTTTACCAACCATATCGAAATAGTCTCAGAAATTCTAACTGCTGAAGATTAAATTTTCCTTTTGCCCTTCTAGATAATTAAATTTTTCAGTATAGCGGCCTTTTGCCTTCTGCCTTCTGCTATAAATATGCGATCGCCCATCATAGTAGGTGGTGCGATCGCCACCCGCTAGCAGTACCATCAATTCAAGGCATCTGTTGAAAATCAACAAAAGTAAAGATGAGTAAAGCAATGTATACCTGTGTCACTTCCGCAGTTAAACTCATCACAAAAGACAAAAGGGGACTTCTAATAAGATGGATCGATCAGACACTCCCAGCCGAATTATTGAATATTTGCGGATCAAGCCAATTAGTCACAGCCAAATTTACACTTTCCAAATAGCTATTCCAGAATCCCAACGAGAGGAAATTCCTCAAGATCGGCGCGAAGCTCTCAGGAGAAGCCTGATTGAGCAAGGAAGCAACTTGATACCCCTGATTATTCGCCGCACTGAAGCCTACAGCAACGAAGAAGAATTTGAAGTTGTCTGCGGTGCAGATTGGTGTATCGTTGCTCGCGAACTCGGCATAGAGCATTTGTGGGCCTGGGTTTTTGAGATGACTGACGAAGAAGCCGCAATTGCTAAAGCCCAGATGGAACAATTAGTCGCTGCTCCTGCTGAGGGAACAATACAGATTAAGAGTTTGCTGCAACAACTTGAGGTATCATTTCAGGAGAAGGTAGAAAGTCTTACTAAGAAAATAGAACAATCTGTTAAGAAAAATGAAGACTTGCTTAAAAAGCAAGTTAAGGCTCTAGCAGAGCAAAATTCGGAAAATGGCGAAATAGAACAGATTAAAAATCTGCTGGTAAAAATT
Source organism: Kamptonema animale CS-326 (assembly GCF_028330895.1). NCBI lineage: Bacteria > Bacillati > Cyanobacteriota > Cyanophyceae > Oscillatoriales > Microcoleaceae > Kamptonema > Kamptonema animale. The sequence continues at coordinate 1,239 of NZ_JAQMUA010000256.1, forward strand.
GAAAAAACATTTCACGAAAGGGTAGATAACTTGGCTAAGAAAATTGAACAACCCGGCAATACTTCTCCTTCCTCTATTGCTTCTGAAGTGAATCAGGAAGGTGCGATCGGACAGTTAGAAGCACTAGAAAAACTAATTGAGCGCAAGCTTGAGTGGACTGCTCAAGCAATTAATCAGTATGTTTTAGAAGCAATTAAAAGCGTTGAAAACGATCTAAAAATTCAAATAGAAGCGATCCGTAGCCAACTGCAAGCAACTCCCAAACCAGCATCAAAACCGAAGGCTGAGCCGGAGTCAAAACCCAAATCTAAGTCAAGAGCGCAGTCAAAAACCGAGGTCAAGTCTGAGCCAAAAACACAGCCAAAAACTCCCTCAAAGACACAGCCGCAGCCGCAACAGGATGATTACGAATCTCTTTCACTCAGAAAGCTCAAGGTCATTGGCAAAGAGCGGAAACTGCGCGGCTACGCACGCATGAAAAGACCTGAAATTCTGGCAGCCCTGCAAAAAGAGGAAGGCAAATAAATTTGTTAACATTTAACAGTTAACAGTTAGCGGTTAACAGTTAACAGTTAGCAGTTAACAGGGAATTAAAATGAGTAATCCTATCTATTCCGGCATCATTCTCAGCAACCGCTACCGTATTGTGCGGGAGTTGGGACACGGCGGCTTTGGACGCACCTATTTGTCTGAAGATACCTACAGATTTAATGAACTCTGCGTTTTAAAAGAATTTGCCCCCCAAGTGCAAGGTAGTTACGCTTTAGAAAAATCTCAGGAACTCTTCGAGCGGGAAGCAGGGGTTCTCTACAAGCTAGAACACCCTCAAATCCCGCGCTTCCGAGAGCTATTCCGGGTCACGCTCGATCGCCAGGGATACATATTTTTGGTGCAAGATTATGTAGAAGGGCAAAATTACCGCGTTCTACTAAGCGATCGCCAGCGTCAGGGGTTGCGGTTTAGTGAGGTAGAATGCACGTCTTTGCTGCTCAAACTGTTGCCCGTGCTCGATTATATTCACTCTCTAGGAGTGATTCACCGCGATATTTCTCCCGATAATCTGATCCTGCGGATTGCTGACGGTTTACCCGTCCTGATTGACTTTGGTGGCGTTAAGCAAGTGGCCGCAACGGTAGAGTCTCAATACGGCCAGCAACATGGTGCTGCGATCGCGGCCACGCGATTAGGTAAAGTCGGTTATGCTCCCGACGAACAGATGCAAATGGGAATTGTATTTCCTCACAGCGATTTATACGCACTGGCGGCGACGGTTTTGGTGTTGCTGACGGGTAAGGAACCCCAACAGCTCATCGATGGCTACACCCTTACCTGGAACTGGCGGCGGGAATGTTCGCTGTCGCCAACTTTGGGAGCAGTTTTGGATCGGATGCTAGCTCAGCGTCCAGGCGATCGCTACCAGAGAGCCGCAGACGTACTCCAGGCTCTCAGCGGTGGCCCCGTATCCCCTCCTCAACCTTATTTACCTGCAACTCAGCCGCCGCCAGAGCTCGCCGCGATCGCGCCACCAACTTCGCCGCCGTCTTCTTCCCCTGTTCCTCCAACTCCTCGGAAGTCCTCTCCCTTGCTAGCAGCAATGCTCGTATTGCTGGTGATGGCGGGAATGGGTGGAGTTGGTTGGTTTGCAGGTAACTACTGGTTAAAACACTCTACTCGTCCGCAGAAGATAGACCAAGAAGTGCGATCGGAACAGAACCGGCAAGATGCTTTGCGCGATCGCCTCGAAAAAATGACCATAGACGGCAACTTTTTTGTCACCTTTGTAGATCAGATTTTCTATGCTCAATATCCCGAATTAGGGGGAAAACCATTGAGCAAAGACGCAGCCGATCTAGTCTGGCGCGAACGTTGGTATCAGATCGCTGATAACTTACTCAATAAATTGGAAAACATCAGCGCAGAATCCCGCCAAAGATTGGGAAATTATGATATTTCCGATATCAACCGCTGGAAAGTTGAAGTTAATAAATTAAATTTAAGTAGCCGCGCTCTCTACGACCTCGCCGATGCTCAGTTCTTTTATTTGTTTCCAGAACAGCCACGCGATAGTAATTTAATCGATTTGCCTATTGGTCAGGTTTGGCAGGCAATTACTACAGATAAACTCAAAGCCTTGCAAGATGGAACTCAGCTAGAGGAAATTAAATTTTCCTCCAACTCTTCTAGTGAAAAAGTTAGCGATACCCTGCAACCTGGACAAGGAAAAGCCTACATTGCTCGATTTAAAAGAGGTCAAACTCTGCGGCTAAATCTGGAAGCTTCCCCTCAATCAACCCTGTTATCAATTTATACTCCTGGCAATCGGCAAAAATCGCGAGCTTTATTAGAAGATTCTCAAGAAGTAAGTTTTTCCGAGCGGCTAGAGGATTATGGTTACTATGAATTTGTAGTGGTTTCTCAGGCGCGTGAGTCCATTTCTTATGAGTTAAATTTGGTTACAGAATAAGGAGTTAACCGTTAACCGTTAACCGTTAACCGTTAACTAATTACTTTCAGCTCTTATTGGCAATACGATACCAAACTCCACGCCCCAATCTGTTTCCGAAACTACCTCTATTTTACCACAATGCTTAGCAACAATTTGATAAGCGATCGCCAAACCTAAACCCGTACCTTTACCTGGTGGCTTCGTAGTAAAAAACGGGTCAAACAATTTAGTTTGAATTTCCGCAGGAATCCCAGGGCCATTATTCCAAATTCCCACCCGAATCAGATCGCGCTCTATAATTTCCGTTTTAATAATAATAGTAGGCGAGAAGCTAGAAGTGACTGGTAATAAGCTTGTTTCATCTGTTTTTTCCGGCACCTTACTTGTAACTTCTTCTAGCACATCAATTGCATTAGTGAGGATATTAATAAACACCTGATTCAGTTGCGCCGGATAGCAATCAATTTCCGGCAAATCCCCATAATTATTAATCACTTCAATTTTTGAATTTAGCCGATAATTGAGAATTAACAGCGTACTATCAATCCCTTCGTGAATATTAACTCGTTTCATTTCCGCTTCGTCAAGGCGAGAGAAATTTCGCAAAGATACAACTATTTGCCGAATGCGCTCAGCACCATTCTGCATAGAACCTAATACTTTCGGCAAATCAATCAGCAAAAATTCAAGGTCTATCGCTTCAATTTTGTCTTGAATAGTTACAGTAGGTTCTGGATAATCTTTCTCATATAGTACCACTAATTCCATCAAGTCTTTGACGTAGCGATTGGTGTAGTTAAGATTGCCATAGATAAAATTTACGGGGTTATTAATTTCGTGGGCGACTCCTGCTACCATACTCCCTAAAGATGACATCTTCTCAGTCTGAATTAGTTGCGATTGAGTTTCTGTCAATTCTTTGATCTGGTTAGCTATTCTTTCAATAAGTTGATTTAGGGAACTTGCCAATAAACCAACTTCATCTTCAGTCAGAATCGGCGCGCGTAAGTTATAATTAGATTGCTCGGATGCACGTTGCGCTACTTGAGTCACCCATTTGATAGGAAGTGCAATTGCACGGCTAGTATAATAGGCTAAAATTGCAGCAAAAGCAGCAGAAAGAATCATACTCGCAACTGTAATTTGAATCCGCAGCGACTCAGCTTGATTAAAGGTGACTTTAGCTTGCGCCTCTTGGCTTTTAGCTTTAGCAATAACTTGAGTTAGTTCTTGATATAGTTGTTCAAATCTAATAGAGCCTACCCCATTTATAGAAATACGGAGTCGTTCCTGAGTTAGCTCTACTTCTGCGGGCGACATTTGCTGTGCATTGATTGTATCCAAGAGAGAATTTACTAGCTCGACATAAGATGCTAAAGTTATTTCGTAAGTTTTCAATAAAGCTTCAATTTCGACAGCATCTCGACCGTGATTTCTAATCTCGCCCTGGACTAAAGCGTTCAACTCCGACAGCAGGTTTTTACCCCTGAAAACACTTTCAGAAAAATTCTTAGTTTCCGATTCAACCCAAACTGCATTGTCCAACATAGATACTAACCGTTCCGAATGCGATCGCGCTATTAGCACTTCATTTTGCAGTTCGCTCAGGAGAGTTTGTTGCTGGTGGGTACGCTCTAGTTTTTCCTTCGCCTGTCGCTGGTAATAATCTCCGAGCGCAAGTCCTGCTCCGGTTCCGAGTACAGCAATTCCGATTGATACCGCATAACCGTAGCCAATTTTTTGGTTGATGCTCAAACTACTGAGGAATTGTGGGATTCTTTTTAAGAAATACACTGAGGAATGCCTCTTGGTTGATATCTGTGGCTGTTTGGATGCTGAACTGGTTTCTACCTTCTCAGTTGGGTAAGGCTTTTGAAGCTGCATAAGAAGAGATTAACTCCATTAAAAATAGTTGCATTCCACAGATAGTAGCCACAAGGTGGTAATGACTTCTTCTGTTAATCGGCTACTTTAAATATTGTGCTCCGATCAAATGCAGAGGCGGCTCTATCTTAAGTAAAATATTTTGGCTCTCTCTAGGCGTGGGCCTTTACATCATTTATTTATTTTTTATTAAGAATTACTCTTGTACAATAGTTTATAATATAATATAACTCATTTTTAACTACCATGCCTTCTGGGAAGCGATGCCCCACCAACGATCGCAACGGTCAAGGCGGTGAGGACATTATTAATTGCTGAAACCATTGCTTTTATTGCCTTCTACCTTCAGCATAGCCTTCAGCATAGCTGTCCTGCGACGAAGGACTTCTGCGATCGGGACTTCTGCTATATCGATCTTTATAGCCACAATTGCCCCAGATATCAAATATTTATTTTTTTAAATAATTTTAAAATTTGTGAAAATTTTTCAGAAAGGAGAGAGCGATCGCAAATTTTCCGCTGAGAGCCTTGCCAGAAGCAAAAATCTTAAATAATAATAAGAATATGTCAACCAGGTGAATTTACAGGTCAACAAAAGTCTATGCTGAAATTCGTCATTGTCGGTCTACTGGCTTTGGAGTTAATATTATTGGCTGCCTTTGCACTACCTCCAGCCAATGCGACTGTCAGTAACCCAGAAGTTTATACTTGGAACTTTGCCTATGTAGGCAGCAACCAACTTGTATGCAAGAAGGTTGTTATGCTTCCCGAAAACAGAGAGGTTCCCCCCTCATCCCCAATGCAAGCTGTAAATATCAAATCTAAAGTTGTGGACGACAGCTATTGTGCTAATGCCGCTAAGCCTCTTCTGCAAGGCAGTTAAGGGGATTATAGTTGTTTTCAGTGGGATGAGAACAAGGTAAGTAGTCGGACATAAATAAATGCTTATATAACTTGTAGGGTGGGCGCTCGCCGCCTCAATCTTGTCACGATTAGCTAATATGGTTTCGGCGAGCGCCCACCTTACGTTTATTCATGTCCGATTACTTAATTGCTAATTCCTAATTGCTAATTAAGAGCAGTACCTACCCAACTGAAAACCGCTACATTGAATTATTATCAACTCAAAAAATCAGTGAAATCATGAAAATCAGTTCAATCTGCGTTCAAGATTTCATCCTGATTTCATTTCTGTATGAAAAACTGTGTAGTGAGTAATAAACTCGCCTTATAAAAAATTAGCCAAACCGTTCGCTCTAACTGGCGATCGCTCAACACAGAAATCCTTATGCAGAATTCCTCCCCTCATCTTCCCCTCATCCCTCACTACTCAAGAGCATCTTTAATGATGCTATCTTCCCATAATTACCATCCGCAAGCACTATTCCGCTCATGTGCATGGGTAATTCTAAGCCTGGGTTTATTAACATTTCCTGCCACAGTTTTAGCTCACGCCGGACATGGAAATGAATTTCATCAAAGCGGAAGCGACGCTACTCAAATACCTGATTCAATTTCCGTAGATCCCCAAATATCAAAGCAACTAGGAATAAAAGTAGAACCAGTAAAAGCTCAGCGATTAGCTACTGGCATTAAAACTACAGGTCAAATTGAAACTTTACCCAATCAAAAAGTCAAAGTACAAGCACCCGTAGATGGAACATTAGTAGAGCTATTAGTTAAACCGGGCGATCGAGTATCTAAAGGTCAAATCCTTGCCGTTTTATCTAGTTCAGAATTAGCACAATTGCGCGTTGAATCGCTTTCAAAACGCGCAGAAGCAGAAGCAGATTTACAGCAGGCGAAAGCTGACTTAAAACTAGCCAAAGAAAACTACACTCGCCAAATAGAAATAGCCTCAGCCGAAATCGCCGAAGTAAAAATTCAATTAACCGCTGCTCAAAAACAATATAGCCAAGATCGAGAGTTAGTAGAAGCGCGATCTGTAGTTAAAGTTGCTACAGAAAATTATCAGCGCCAAATTGAGATTGCTAAGGCTGAAATAACACGAGCTGAAACAGAACTGGCAGTTGCTCGAGAACAGTACGATCGCGATCTAGAATTGGTAAATTCAGGAGCGATCGCGCGACGGCAAATGCTCGAATCGCGAGCTCACCTCGCAGAAGCTCAAGCTGCTGTTGCTAAGGCAAAAAGTCGCCCAGAAGTCATCCAAGCCGAAACCCAAATTAAACAAGCCGAAGTAGACCTTCCCCTGCGAGAATTGCGACAATCGCAAGGTAAAGTAGCGGAACTTAAAGCACAACTTATTAAAGTTCTGAGTCGCCGGGAAGTTTTAGAAGCTGAGAATCAACTCAAACGCGCTGAATCTGCTGTAGAAATTGCTCAATCGCGCATTCAACTCAGTAATTCGGCTTATGAAGCGCGACTCTACCAGTTAGGAACTATTGCTAACGATCGAGGACTGGTTACGGTAATTGCTCCGATTGACGGCATTGTTTCAGAGCGAGAAATCACTCTCGGAGAATCCGTGAAAGCTGCGGAAAAACCATTAATGACTTTATTAAATAATAGCGATGTTTTTGCCACAGCCAACATTTATGAAAAAGATTTAGATCTAGTTAAAGAGGGTCAAGAAGTAAGGGTGAAAGTTGCCAGTTTACCGAACCGCACTTTCATCGGAAAAATTGCAATAATTGGGTCAGCAGTAGAAGAAGAAACGCGCGCGGTATCGGTGCAAGCGGAATTGAATAATGCTGACGGCGTTTTGAAGCCGGGGCTGTTTGCTGAATTAGAGATATTAACTGACCAGACAGCAACAAATATTTTGGCTATTCCCAGCAGTGCTGTAGTTGATATTAATGGTAGAAAGACCGTTTATATTCAAAATGGTGATGTCTTTCAAGCTATTGAAGTCAAACTCGGTCAAATTTCGGGTGATTTGGTTGAAGTTAAGAGCGGTTTATTCGAGGGGGATTTAGTCGTAACGCAGCGGGCCCCTCAACTTTACGCTCAATCTTTGCGGAGCCCAGGTAAGCAATCAAAAGATGAAGAAAAAAAGGAATTAGCCTTAAATACAACAGCAACTAATCTTAATAGCTTTCTGCCGCCTTTATGGTTAGCAGGAGCAGCAGGAGGAGCAATATTTGGTACTGTCGCTTTTTCAGTTGGTGTTTTAGCGGGTCGCCGTCAGAGCGATCGCTCTTTGGAGAGGAGTAATTCAGATTACAACACAATTAATTATGAACCAGAGGCGAATCTCTACGATCGGAAACAGACTGTATTACCTCAATCAATTTTAATCATAAATCCCGAAGAAAATCGCCCACCAAACTCTTAAAAAATTGGTGGTTTATACAGAATACTTCTCATATAAATCCTCTTTCCCCTCTTCTCTTTTCCCTAGCCCCCTTTCCTCTAGTTTCTAGCTAAAAATTAAGATGCTGAGTAATATTATTCAATGGTCAATCGCCCGCCGCTGGCTAGTCATTCTGGCAGCAATTTTAGTTACATTTTGGATTTTTCGCACCATCATTCAAATGCCATTGGATGTTTTTCCTAACTTTGCACCTCCCCAAGTTGAAATTCAAACTGAAACCCCTGGACTTGCTCCTGAAGAAGTCGAATCCCTAGTAACTTTACCAATTGAAAGTGCAATTAATGGCACGCCAGGAGTAACAGTAGTACGCTCTTCAAGCGCAGCGGGAATTTCGGTTGTTAAAGTAATTTTTAACTGGGGAACTGATATCTATCAAGCTCGCCAATTAGTTACAGAGCGATTACAACAAGCTCAAAGCAAGCTACCTGAAGGAGTAGAAACGCCCCAAATTTCACCAATTAGTTCTCCTGTTGGCACTGTACTTCAATACGCCTTTACGTCTGAAACAACTTCTCTCATGGAAGTGCGGCGAATTATCGATTGGCAAGTAACAAATCGTCTTTTAGCTGTTCCCGGTGTTAGTCAGGTAGTCGCCTATGGCGGTGACATTCGCCAATATCAAGTATTAGTCGATCCCGTCAAACTCAGAGCATTTGATGTATCATTAAAAGACGTTACAGAAGCGGCGGCTGAGGCGAATGTAAATGCTCCAGGTGGCTATTTAATTACCTCAGATCGAGAAAAGTTAATTAGAGGAATTGGGCGAATCGAATCTATTGAAGATTTAGAGGGAGCGGTAATTACTGCTCGTCACGGAATACCTATTAAGATCGGAGATGTTGCTGAGGTCAAATTTGGTGCAGAGCTCAAAAGAGGAGATGGCAGCTTTAACGGTCAAAAGGCAATTATTGTAATGATTAATAAACAGCCTCTTACCGATACTCCTACTGTCACTCGTGCAATTGAAGCAGCAATGGAAGAGCTGAAAATAGGTTTGCCTAAAGATATTAAAGTAACTGCTACATTTCGCCAAGAAAACTATATTGATTCCTCCATTGAAAATGTTAGACAAGCTTTAGTTGAAGGCAGTATTATTGTTGCCATTATCCTCATTCCTTTTTTAATGAATTGGCGCAATCTTGCAGTTTGTCTAACTGCTCTTCCTTTATCTTTACTACTAGGAGTCTTGGCACTTAATTGGTTGGGACAGGGTTTAAATACTATGACTTTAGGAGGGTTAGCAGTAGCAATTGGTTCTGCTGTTGATGATGCAATCGTAGATGCAGAAAATGTGTATCGTTGTTTACGAGAAAACAAATACTCTTCCCACCCCCGTCCAGTTTTAGAAGTTGTATTTGAAGGCTGCCAAGAGGTACGCGATTCGGTATTTGGAGCCACTATAATTACCATAGTTGTCTTTTCCCCAATTTTTGCTTTGGCTGGTGTAGAAGGGAGTATTTTTATCCCGATGGGAATTGGCTATTTAGTAGCAGTTTTAGCTTCTAGCGTAACAGCACTGACGGTGACTCCAGCTTTATGTGCGCTCTTATTACCTCACGGCCACTTGCCAGAAAGGGAACCTTGGGTAGCGAGATTTTTCAAGAGGTTTTATCATCCCCTATTAAGATTTTCAATTCGCCGTTCGGGAATTATTTTATCACTAACTGCTGCAAGTTTAGTGGCTGCATTTGTAATTGTTCCCTCATTAGGACGAGTATTTTTACCAGAGTTTCAGGAGCAAACTTTAGTCAATACCATATTACTATATCCAGGTGTATCTTTAGAAACTACTAATAGCGCAGGCGCAGCAATTCAAGATGCACTTAAAGACGATCCTAGATTTCCTTACGTACAGTTAAGATCGGGACGTGCGCCTGGAGATGGTGATGCAGGGGGAGTTAATTTGGGGCATTTAGATATAGAGTTAAGCGATGAAGGGATGAAAGATCGCGAACAAACTCTGGAAAAACTGCGAGAGGAATTTAATAAATTACCAGGAGTAGCACCAAATATTGGGGGGTTTATTTCGCACCGCATGGATGAGGTTTTGTCGGGGGTAAGGAGTGCAATTGCACTGAAAATTTTCGGCCCAGATTTAGAACAACTCCGTACTATTGGGGGACAAGTAAATAATGTGATGAAAACCGTTGAAGGGATTGTAGATTTACAACTTGAACCCCAAGTCCCAATCGAACAAATTCAAATTAATTTTAACCGCGCAGCAGCTAGTCGATATGGTTTAACCATAGGAAAGCTTTCTGAAATTATTGAAACTGCGCTTAACGGACGAGTCGTGTCCGAAGTCTTAGAGAAACAACAAACCTTTGACATTGTTGTATGGTTAAAACCAGAAGCGCGTCAAAACTTAGACACAATTAGGAATTTATTAATTGATACTCCTTCTGGTAATAAAATTCCTCTAGCTCAAGTTGCTACAATTGACAGCGGTACGGGCCCTAACACTATTAATCGCGAGAATGTTTCTCGCCTAATTGTTGTAGCAGCTAATGCAAAGGGGAGAGATTTGCGCTCTGTTGTGAATGAAATTCGAGAGAAAGTTAAGCAACAGGTGCAAATTCCTGCTGGTTACTATATCCAGTATGCTGGTCAATTTGAAGCCGAAGAAAGAGCGACGCAAAACATTTTAATTTCTAGTGCGATCGCTTTTGTCGCGATCGCGATAATTATGTATCTTTCTGTCAAATCTATCCCTTCAACTGTGATGATTATGATTAATTTGCCCTTAGCATTAGTCGGAGGTGCGATCGCAGTAGCTTTGACTGGAGGAGTTATTTCTATCGCCTCTCTAGTTGGTTTTATTACTTTGTTTGGAGTAGCTACTCGTAATGGGTTGCTGTTGGTCGATAATTACAATACTAAATTTGCCGAAGGTATGCCTTTAAAAGAAATATTAATTAAAGGTTCTATGGAAAGGCTGAATGCAATTTTGATGACAGCTTTTACCTCGGCTCTAGGGTTAGCGCCCCTGGTAGTTGAGGGGGGCCCTGGCAAAGAAATTTTGCAACCACTATCGGTTGTAGTATTGGGGGGCTTGTTTACTTCTACCGCTTTAACCCTGCTAGTGTTACCAGCCTTGTACGCTAAGTTTGGGAAGTTCTTATTTACTAAAAAAAATCCAGAGTTTGTTGACAATGGAAGAAGAATTGACCTTGAAAAGGTATACTGATTGTTGATTACTTAAGAAGTTTTTCCACATTACCAATTACCTAAAAAGGAGTAAAACAGATGAAATCGCTTAAATCCAGCTTGGTTATTTTCGGGACTGTCGGATTGTTGTTTTTGGGAGCTTGCAATAAAGGCGAGCAAGCAAGCGATCAAAATAGCAGCCCAGCACCCTCTCCTGTCGCCTCTCCATCTGCATCTCCAGCTCCCAGTGCTGCCCCTGCGGCTACTGTTAAAACCGATCACCCTAAAGAATCTAAAGGGGGTCAAGTTGTCGAGTCTGGAGCTTACCACTTAGAGTTTCTAACTGAGAAAGAAGATACAGGAACTCAGTTAGAGCTTTATGTACAAAAAGGTGACAATCACCAACCAGTCCCTAACGCAAAAGTGACGGCTCAAGTCCAATTACCGAACGGAAAACAGCAAACCTTAGCCTTAAAGTACGATGCTGATGATAAATATTATACTGTTTTATTCCCTGTCAAAGCAGCCGGTCAGTATCCAGTCAAAGTAACTGCGAATATTAATGGAGAAAAAGTGAACGGTCGTTTTAACTTCGATCAATAGTCAGCTTATTTCCAAGATAGACGCTAGATTATTGGTGTCTATCTTGAAAATTTCATCTAGATTTCATTTGGGAATGCAACATTAAGTTAAGTGGCTGAGATGAGGTGTTAGTGTTATGATGAATTGGTCGCGATGTGTGAGAAAAAACGATGATACAACCAGTTATTTTAGAAAAATTAGAACAACTCCCTATCCTATTAAGTAATTTAAGATAAAACAGGTTTTCCTCTACCAACTTAGCGGGTTTTAAACAAAAACTAAAATCACTAATTAATTCTATGAGAGTCCTTCTAGTTGAAGATGAGCCAGATTTAGGGACAGCTATCAAACGCACCTTAAATCAGGAAAAATATATTGTTGACTGGGCACAAAATGGTAATGAAGCTTGGGAATATCTAGAAAGTCAATGGACGCAATACACCCTCGCTATTTTCGATTGGCTTCTACCGGGATTATCAGGATTAGAATTGTGTCAGCGGCTGCGTGCTAAAAATAACCCTTTGCCTGTCTTAATGTTAACAGCTAGAGACCGAATGGAAGATAAAGTCGCTGGCTTAGATGCAGGAGCAGATGACTATTTAGTAAAGCCTTTTGGCATGGCAGAACTCTTAGCAAGATTGCGGGCATTGCAGCGACGCTCTCCTCAATTACAACCCGAACAATTGACAGTTGCAAACCTGACTCTTGACTACGGAACGCGAACGGTTTATCATCTCAATCAGAAAGGCGAAAAGCAGATAATCTCATTAACTAATAAGGAATTTCAACTACTAGAATATTTGATGAGACATCCCAATCAAATTGTTACTAGCGATCGGATTAGAAATCAGATATGGGAGGCAGATGCAGACGCATTTAGCAATGTTGTAGCAGCTCAAATGCGTTTGCTGCGGCGCAAACTAGAATCAGTTGGTTGTGCGGCGAATCTAATCGGAACCGTACACGGTGTAGGATACCGCCTGAATCTAGGGCTATGAATCAAAATAAACTATTTAATCAGACTCGGTGGCGATTAGCTCTCTCAATTGCTGGAGTTATGGGCTTGATTTTGAGCTTGTTAGGATTTGGTGTTTATAAAGCAATTGCCCATGCTCATTGGGTAGCTTTAGACCGCGAATTAGAATCTGTAGCGGGGACGCTACACGACAGCCTAGAACTCAAATTGAAACAACCTGGACGCTTAGAGTCGATTGTATCTGAACTTTTACCTAATCTTCGCCTAATTGGGGTTAATAGTATTCAAAAGGGGAGTGTATCTAACCGCCACATTTTAAGCGCGATTCATCAAGGTTATTATTATATACGTTTATTTGATACTTCCGGTAATTTAATTGCGATTGCAGGGACGGATTTCGACCAATTACCCCAAACATTTAACTCTCAAACTTGGCAAACTATAACTGATAGTAAAGGCAACATCTATCATCAAATTTCAGTATCGCTGCATACTCAAAACCAGCAAGATTGGGGATATTTTCAAGTAGGAAGGAGTCTTCAAGACTTCAACGATTATCTCAGTACAGTTAAGTGGGTTCTACAATTAGGGTTGCCCACAGCCTTAATCTTGGTAGGAGTTGCTAGTTGGTGGTTAGCCGGATTAGCAATGAAACCTATTTACCAATCCTACCAACAAATTCAACAGTTTACAGCCGATGCTGCCCACGAATTGAGAACGCCTTTAGCGGCAACTTTAGCTACAGTAGAATCAGCACTTTTGTTGCCTAAATTAGATGAAAAAGAGGCGCGAGAGATGTTGCTAACAGTAGAGCGTCAAAACCAGCGATTGACTCAGTTAGTTGTTGATTTATTGTTGCTAGCTCGTATGGACAGACAATCTGTATCAGTGCGCCACCAGTTATGTTGTATTAACGATATTGTTAGCGACTTAGTAGAGGAATTAGCCGTGTTAGCAATTGCTGCTAAAGTAATACTAACATCGGAAGTTCGAGTGCATCAGCCGTTGAATGTTGTAGGTGATTCTGACCAACTTTATCGCTTAGTTTCTAATTTAATTATTAATGCTATTCAATATACGCCGCCGAAGGGCAAAGTAACTGTGATTGTAGAGAAAAGTGACCATTTAGTTATAATTCATGTTCAAGATACAGGTATTGGGATTCCCGTAGCCGATCGCAAGCGAATTTTTGACCGTTTCTATCGAGTCAATATTTCGCGCGATCGCGACACTGGCGGATCGGGATTGGGGTTGGCGATCGCGCAAGCCATAGCCTTAGCACATCGCGGTAGTCTAAGCGTGGAGAGTCAATTGGGTACAGGTAGCACTTTCACCCTACGATTACCCTTACGAGTTGGACATAATTAAACGTAGGGTGGGCGCTCGCCGACAACGATCTTCTGCTATAA
>NZ_JAQMUA010000257.1:0-1949 GCF_028330895.1 Kamptonema animale CS-326
CTTGAATCCTTCTCGATCATAACAAGTAAAAACACTTACATTCGGTAAATTTAATAAAATATCTAAGTGAAGATCCATTGCTCGCAACCTAGTAAAATGTAGTATCTGATACATTTTACCACAGGATGCCGAAAGAGCCGATTGTGGGAGTCCCGCATCTGAATTTGGGGGAAATCCCCCCGATCGCTAATCGTTAACTAACGTTACAATTGGAAATATGTGCGATCGCTTACCATGCCATCGAACGCCCCTTAGCATCTGCCTACAGGCATAGGATGTGAGTTAATGCCTATTTCATGGGAACATTAAGAAATAATTAAACTGCGCGGCGGCTGCGCCGGACAGCATTCAGCTTTCAGAGCCTCCCACTAACCCACGATCCTGTATTAGGAACCAAGCCATACCATGATCCCCAACCATCCCCTCGCGGCTGACGAAAATTTGGCATCCGACAAGCAAGAAGAAGCTTGCGGTGTTTTCGGTATCTGTGCCCCCGGTGAAGATGTCGCTAAAATGACATACTTTGGTCTGTACGCCTTACAACATCGGGGTCAGGAATCAGCAGGAATTGCCACATTTGAGGGTGAAAATGTGCATTTGCACAAAGATATGGGCCTAGTCTCCCAAGTCTTCAATGAATCCTGCTTAAGTCACCTGCCTGGAACCATAGGAGTTGGTCACACTCGCTACTCTACTACAGGCTCATCAAAGGTTGTGAATGCTCAGCCTGCTGTTGTGAAAACCCGCTTAGGTTCCTTGGCTCTAGCACATAATGGCAATCTTGTCAATACTGGTGTCTTACGCGAAGAATTGCTAAACCGCAACTGCAATTTTGTAAGTACAACAGATTCAGAGATGATAGCAGTGGCGATCGCACTAGAAGTAGACGATGGCAAAGACTGGTTAGAAGCCGCAATCAGCGCCTTTCATCGCTGCACGGGAGCCTTTAGTTTAGTCATCGGCACCCCCGCAGGCTTAATGGGAGTACGCGATCCCTACGGCGTGCGTCCCCTTGTAATTGGCACTTTAGGTACAAATCCCATCCGCTACGTCTTAGCATCAGAAACCTGCGCCTTAGATATCATTGGTGCCGAATATTTGCGAAATGTAGAACCAGGAGAATTAGTTTGGATCACCGAAGATGGTATGGCTTCCTTCCACTGGAGTCAACAACCAAAGCCAAAACTTTGCATCTTTGAAATGATTTATTTTGCTCGACCAGACAGCATAATGGAAGGCGAAAGTTTGTATAGCTACAGGCTCAGAATCGGGCGCAAACTAGCAGAAGAATCGCCCATTGATGCTGATATTGTCATCGGCGTTCCTGATTCTGGAATTCCCGCCGCCATTGGCTTTTCCCAAGTTTCCGGGATTCCTTATGCTGAGGGACTGATTAAAAATCGCTACGTTGGACGCACATTTATTCAGCCAACTCAGACAATGCGAGAATCAGGAATTAAGATGAAACTCAACCCTCTTAAAGATGTCTTAGAGGGTAAGCGAGTAATCATGGTAGACGACTCAATTGTGAGAGGTACTACTAGCAAAAAAATTGTTAAAGCTTTGCGAGATGCCGGTGCTACTGAAGTTCACATGAGAATTTCGTCACCACCCGTCACTCACCCTTGTTTTTACGGAATTGATACCGATAACCAAGATCAGTTAATTGCTGCTACGAAATCAGTAGCAGAAATTGCCAACCAAATTGGGGTTGATTCTTTAGCTTTCTTGAGTAGAGAAGGAATGTTGAAGGCGACTAAGGAAGATTCTAATAATTTCTGTTCGGCCTGTTTCACGGGGGATTATCCGATTGTTGTCCCAGAACCAGTTAAACGGTCTAAGTTAATTCTGGAAAAAGTTCCTACTTAATTAGTCAAAGTAGGTAAGTAGGTGGACATAAATAAACGCTATAAATTGTAAGGTGGGCGCTCGCCGCAACCATCTTCTTC
>NZ_JAQMUA010000258.1:0-8164 GCF_028330895.1 Kamptonema animale CS-326
GAAGATGGGGGGATTTTTCCCCAGTTAACAGTTAAGTAAATCCACCTAATTAAACATAAGATCGGGATGGCTAAAAAGCTGACTGTATAAACATTCTTCCTTCTCTCCTAGATAACTAAATTTTCTTCCTTCTTCCTTCTTCCTTCTACTTAACAGTTAGCAATTACCAGTCGTACCTCATCTAACTGAGAAAGGCTATACCTTTATTTAAAGTGTCACTTTCGTAAGTCCTGTTCCAATTCTTCTAACGCCTGAAGATTTCCCACTACCCAAGAACGGGCTACCGCAGCAGGTATAATCTTAGTAATAGCTATCCGTGAAAAAGTAGGACTAATATCAGATTTTACGTACTCTCCATCCCTAAGCAAATAAATAGTTAACCTCCCACTGTCATAAACCCATATTTCAGGTACTCCAATAGCTTGATATGCTTCCAGAGTTGTTTTAGAAGTGACATCAGCTTCGATAGCTAAATCGGGAGGTGGATCGTTAGGTTCAAGTCGGCGACGACCAATCATCTGCTGATAATTCTCAATATAAAAACAAGCATCGGGTTCAACGCCTGCTCTACCTTCTTTTTTAAAGGTAGTAGAGCCAAAAGGTTCATACCTTCTGCCTGTACTCTTGAGTAAGATTTTTACAATGTCTGAAATTAAATCTCTCGGCTTTTCGTGTTCGGGTAAGGGAACCATAATTTCTAAATTACCTTGGCTATAAGCAACTCTCGCCCGTCGTTTTTGTCCCAATTCTTGTAAAATTGACTCGAATTCTTGCCAACTTACATTGGCGATCGTGACGGCGCTACCGGGAGCAAACTTCATGAGACTAATTGGTTTGGCAACCAGATTTAAAGTAGTCATAAGCCATTGTCAATTAAAAATGTTAATTTTGTCTGAAAACGGAACAAAACTGTCAAGTCTGCGCTATTATTAGTAGAGGAGATATTGCCTCCTACAATCTTTGAGGCGGATAAATTTAGTTTAACGTTTTTCTAGCTACAGGTCAACCCGATGTCGATTTCCAAAATAGAAGCCAAGCAACTACTCGAACGTTTTGTTTTTGATGACGATCGTCCTCAAGATTGGGTACAGGATGTTTGGGGATTAAGTCCAATGCTGGGAGAAAGCGCAGCTAAATTGCTAGGTGTCTTTGCAGCTTTGATTGAGTGCTGTCCTGAAGAAGAATTGGAAAGTCTGCTCAAAGAGTTATATCAAGAGTATTTTGAATAACTTTATTGGTAATTGGCAATTGGTAATTGGTAATTGGTAATTGGTAATTGGGATACACAGATTTTACAGATGACTCTGATTTCACAGACTAAACGATCGTGACTCTAACTAATCCGTGTAATCCGTGTAATCGGTAAAATCCGTGTTCATAATTGGTAATGGCTAATCGCTAATTACCATCCTCCCTATCTTCCCCATCTTCCCCATCTTCTTAACTCTTCACAACAGCAAAACTAACAATCTTCCAAGGTGCAATCTCAAAAGCTTGCCCATCCCCCAGGCAATTAATTCCCTTTTGCTCTTCTCTCTGGATTTTTGCAGTTAGTTCCTCATCCTCCCCTTCTTCTAACAAATCTACTGACTGCACAATCGCCAACCCCAAATCGCTCTTCAATTCCAACCTTTCCTCTCCCCCACAACACTCATAACACCGTAAAATCCAAATATTCCCATCGTCCTCCGACTGCTTAAACGCCATCAAAACTAAATTTTCCCCAGATAAATCCAAAAACTTACCCACAGATGGCAAACTCTTAACTCCCTCTTCTCCTATCGGCAACACCTTCACCTTTAACGGCAAATTCAACTCATAGCCGCGTCTAACTGTCTGAGCATCTTGCCAACTTCCTCCGTGAGGATAAATGCCATAAGTAAATTGATGAATGCCTCGATCTGCTGCTTCATCTGGCCAGGTGGAACCCCTTAACAAGGTTAGCCGCAATTGATTTGATTGAGCGTCATAACCATATTTGCAATCATTCAATAAACTTACCCCGTATCCACCAACACTTATGTCAGCCCAGCGCAAAGCTGGTACTTCCCATTTAGCAAATGGAGGGTTTTGTTCCGCACTTAATCGCGTCTTCCGCTCAATCGCACCGCAGGGGATTTCATAGGTTACTGCCTCTGTTTCTAAATTAAGTGAAAAAGCTACCTTTACTAATACATGACGTTCTTGCCAATCTACAATTGTGGAAATTTTTAGCACCCGTGACGACTCTTGGAGGATGTAATCTTGGCAAAATTCTGACTCGCCAATTTGTCGCACTACTCGCAATCGCTGCTGGATTTTTCCTTGCTCTATCCAACGAATATCTTTTAATATGGGTGTAGGTAAAGGATGTTCGGCATAATTTGGATCGATGTTCCAAGCATCCCAATATTGGCCGCTATCTTGGAAAGATTGCAGTTGATTTCCTCCGCCTTGATTGAGGATTTCCCTGCTGTCAGCTTTATCAAAAATACTGGATAAATTGCCAGTATTACTCTCTACTTTTACCCGGATAAATTCATTCTCTAAAATCCAATCTTTTGCCTCAAAATATTTTTTTTGTTCAAAGTCGCGATCTCGTGCTAAAATTACGGGTGTAACCTGGGGTAGCTTGACTTTTTTCTGGCTCTCTTCCTCACTCGACGCATTCTCAAGGGTTCCAACTGCTTGCGGATATAACCAAAACAGCCGATAGCCGACAGGCGGTATCTCTGTCGCCAAAAATAACAGCGTAGCCTGAGAGTCATGCTCAGGATTAGATAGCTGGGAAGTTAGCCTTTCTCCAGACAAATCACAGATTTGCCAGTGCATATCGGCCCCAACTTCTCTTAAAAACTGGGGAGAAGTTGGTAAAGGTAGAGCAACTACCTCAGACCGCGACCAGTTGAGGGTATTGAAAATTAGAATTGGTTGTGCCTGGGGGTGCGGCGGTGGAGGTAACGTAATTTGAGAGGCGATCGCATCCATCGCCGCTGTCAAAATTTCCTCACCAACCCGTTCCACCTCTGCCCAACCTTGATTCGCCTCCACGTAAACTTCACCGATGGAAGAACCGGGCAAAATATCGTGAAATTGATTGAAAAGAACCTGTTTCCAAGCTGTCTCTAATTCAGCTTGTGGATAAACCAGACCTGCACTCAAAGTTGCTAAGGCCGCTAACAGTTCAGCTTCGTATAATAACCCTTCACAACGGCGGTTCCAACGTTTTTGGTCGGCATGACTCGTGTAACAGCCGCGATGGAATTCAAAGTAAAGTTCGTCATTCCAAACCGGAATTGGTAATGGCGTATTTGTCCGATCTCTCGGATGTACTTCTGACAACTCGTCTGACAACTCACCGCAGATAGAAGATAAATAATCAACCGCTTTAGTGAATTTCAATTCGGGAAAAAACGGCGACTGTTGCCAACGCTTAGCTACTTCCAACATATCGCGAGTCGGCCCACCGCCATGATCGCCAACACCCGGCAACCAAAGAGCATCCCTCAAACCTGTTTTAGCTTCCCAATCGTAGGCATAACTTGCCATCTTTACTGCTTCAATGCCTTCGCCAATCGGTGCCGACATCAAGCTCAATATTTTAGAGCCGTCTGGCGACTGCCACCAAAATACACTGTGAGGAAATTCTGTTGTATCGTTCCAGCTTAGCTTTTGGGTGACAAAGTAGGCAATTCCACCTTGCTTGAAAATCTGAGGTAACTGCCAACAAAAACCGAAAGTATCTGGTAGCCAAGCTACTCGCATTAATTCTCCAAATTTCTCTCGTGCGTAACGTTGACCGTAAAGAACTTGTCGGACAATTGACTCACCAGAAATGAGGTTCAATTCTGGTTCTACCCAAGTGCCCCCAACAATTTCCCATCGTCCGGCGGCGACTTGTTGTTTGATGTTTTCAAATAAGTCTGGGCGATGTTTTTCTATCCAGGCGTAAAGGGCGGGTGTGGAGTGGCAAAAAATCAAGTCGGGAAATTCTTGTAATAGTTGGAGTGCTGATTCAAATGTCCGCTGTGCTACTTCCCAAGTTTCGCTGACTGGCCACAACCAAGCTAAGTCTAAGTGAGCGTGTCCTAGTAGGTGTATTTGAAATTGTTTAAGGGAAGATGGAATTGTTGTTTGAATTGGCAAGGCTGGAGCAAGTTGATTTTGCAGAGGAGTTTCTCTGGCAGGTACAATTGCTTCTACAATTTCTGGTTCTACAACTGCACCCCCAACCAATTTAGAATTAGAAAATTTAGTTCTTAGATTAACAAACAACTCCTCCCCATCTGCCCCATCCTCCCCATCTCCTTCCAAAAGTGATTGCCGAAAAGCGAAGAGCGATCGCTCAAACTTGGCTTTATCTGCCAAGGCATCCCAGTCAATTAATTTAATTAAAGAATCTAGATTTTTTTCCTTGACAACAGCAGGAGAAGACAGTAGGATATTCGTGCAGAGGTCTTGGGAATTTTTAACTCTGATTAAATTGTGCAAAGTTTCTAATTCGTCAGCAACAAAACCGGGGTCGAGACAAGTCGGGTCGGCTGATTCCCACAGCAAGAGCGATCGCATCAAAGCACCAGCATCGTGACCTGGACTTACTAAGCGCAAAGCTAGGATAATTTCTTCACCGGGTATGGCAGCTTGCTTAAGCACAACTCGCGCCGAGGAGTCAAATAAATCTCCAGCTTGCACCAACTCGCCGTTAACAAAAATTGAGGCTGCTTGTGCCCACCAAGTCAAGCCAACGCGCAAACATAAACCATCTAAAGGATAGCCGTGCAAATTGTGGGGAACCACAATTCGTTGCCTTAGCCACAAAACTTGCTGACCAGACGACCAAGCGATATGTCCTCGCTCGTTAAGTTTGGCAATAGACCAACAGTCTAGCTCCTCAAGTGGCGCGATCGCCAGATCTCCTTCCCAAAAACCCCAATCACCCTGAATATTCAGCCGAGTCAACCGCCGCAATTTCTCAATAGCTTCAGAAATCTTATCGGTTGTCGCTGGCATAGGATCGCTCATATTTCGCTAAAATTTAATGGGGAATATGCAATCGCTCTAAAAATCTAAAATCTAAATCTAAATCTAAATCTAAAATTATGTCTTCTTCTTACACCAAACGCTATCAAAGCAGATTGCTCAATTTTATCTCAGAGCAATCCCACAAAGTCGTTGACAAATTTGACCTCGCCTTGCGACACTTGAAGTTTGCTGCCGAAGGAGCATTACAGGCAAGTTTGTATCCAGTTTACCTCCTATTGCAAACAGCACGCACCATCAGTCTCCGATTCCAACCAGCCGAAACTACCTCAGCATCACAATTGCCGGAATCTGTCCCTGAAGAAAGCAAAAACCCTCTCGAAACCGACAGGCCAATTCAACGAGTTTTGTCCTTCCTGAAAAAATTATCCCTGCCTGCGGCAACAACTGAGCCAACATTACCAGAAATACCCGATATTAATCCTCAAGGGAAAGTCACCTTTGCCACCCCAAACTTAGGGGAAAATGGACAAGCAGACTTACCAGTATTTAAAGATTTAATCGCAACTTCAGCAGATCGACTAACCAAGCTTGACAAACCATCAAATTCAGGCATACTCGCACTCGGCCCTGCACCTGAAATTCCATTATCCCATCAACCCCAGATTTTAGGAATCGCCACTGCTATTGCTAGTCGTACCTTAGTAATGGTTGCTCCTGAGAATCAAACTCTAGATATTTTAACAGCCCAGCAGCAAACAGAACTGCAAGCAGAAATCCTCAGCGAAGTCGCAGCCTACTGGCAACAACGGCAACTGCAAGCACAAAGCCCAGAACAATTTACCACAGACCTCCGGCTAGTCGCAAATCAAGCTAATTTATTTCCCCTCCTGCGCCCATTTGTGGGGGTAATGGCTTGGGTACAAACCAGTCCCCTCGCCGTGAAAGTAAATCTATTTGGGGAAGCCAAATTACCCAGAACGAGTTATAATGGTAAAATACCAATTACCAATTACCAACTGGGACTGGGGACTGGGAATTACCAATTACCAATTCCCAGTCTCCAGTTTACTAATGTCCAGTTTACTAATGGCGAGAAAGGGAAAGTACCACTTCCAATCATCAATCCCCTTTTAGCCAAAGCAGAAAAAGGCAAAATACCATTCCCGATTCCCAATCCTCCCCCCACCGAGGGACAGGAGGAAATGCCATTACCAATTACCAATCCCATCCTAACTAAGGGCGAACAGCAGGCGCGGCAATTCGCGATCGCCAGTACCTCTTTACCAGAGACGACAGAGACAGAATCACCCCAACCGCCCATAGCTGATTATATAAAGTATAGCCAACTTTCCTCGACAGCATTCCTCCAAACACAGCAAAAATCGGCAGAAATCGCCAATTTAGAGCCAGAAAGTGCCCAATTACTAGGGATTGAGAAATTTGAGGATAAATTCGAGCAAGTTGTCGAAGCGATTGTATCAGCAGTTGACTACTTCTTTGACAGCAAAACCGCACAAAATGAGAAAGAGTTAGCCGCAGGAATATATGCAAAGTATAGCGAATCTCCCCCTTCCATCCCCCAACTGGAAGCCGTAGAGGCCGTAGAAAGCGATCGCCCCCACGAGCAATCGTGGCTAACCTGGAGCGCCCTATTTGGCGAAATCTCCCTTACCCCCAACATCGCAGAGGACAACCATCCCCCAGCCGAAATTAACTTAGTGAGTGCCTTAACTAGAGTACCCAGCTATGAACCCCCCTCAGAAACCGAAGAATTAAACCCAATATTCGTAACAGTACAGGCTACAGCAGCATCCAGCTATGCCCCATCCTCAAAAAGCGAGGAATTAAAACCAGCATCCGTAAAGGCACAGCCCGCCAGATCCCAAAACATTACTAAAGTCAATACCTCCTTTACCAGCAAAACTCAACAGACAACAACCGCCGTCACCAGAAAAGAGCCAGCAACAAACAGCTCAGTTAAAGCAACACCCGACTGGTGGGAAGCACGAGTAATTTCCAGAGGATACATCAAACACCCCCTAGAACAAGCCCTAGAGTGGGTGGATATTGCCATGCTGTGGCTAGAAGAAGTGGGGTTAGCAATTTGGAACTGGGGAAAAACCCAGTTGGACAAAATTTTTAACAGCAAAAACTGACCGATCTTTAGATATTATGAACAAAGTTGTGGCAACTGTCACAACCGATCGACTCAGACTTTTACATCCCTGGAGAGAAATACTGTGATCACCCTTAAGATCGTTGTTAATATTGTTGTCCTGTTCTTTGCTTGTTTATTCATTTTTGGATTTTTGTCAAACGACCCCGCCCGCAACCCCAATCGTAGAGACATGGAGTAAAGCAGCGGTAAAATCTTACTTGGCAACTATAGGTAGGGGGAGCGCGATCGCACCCCCGATCGCAGTGGTCTAAGTACCAAAAATAGATAAAAACCTGGAAAATTGTAGCTGGTTGTTATACTTTGCCTCGCTTACAGGCGAGGTTATCTTATGGCTGAATTAACTAGCTAAATTAATGCGATCGCCACCTATCTCTCTTCACTCGCAGATTTTTAACTTTTAATTTTTAATTGTTAATTCCCTATGCCCTATCCGGTACCGCCTCCAGAACCCCCTGCAATTGTCCGTACCCAGCAGGTTGAGGATATCACCCAGACTTGGGAGGACAGCAATGCGGCACCAATAGCAAAATCAATCCAGTCAACCAAAGCGATTACACTTCAAGAGCTACCGACACCCAAGTTTAGCCCAGAGTCGGTCAATTCCGCCGAAGTGCTAGGGCCCCCAATGGAAACGGGTTTAGAGACTGGGCAAATTGACGAAGTAGCTAATTTTGACAGCAACAATGCTTTAATTGTGGGGTTTACGAATCCAGAAGCGCCTGTTTCAGAGACAGAGGAACTGCAAAGCCGAGGAATAGAGGATTTCTCCTTTACAACTTACCCCCTAGCAGCAGTAGAAGGTGCAACCCCAACAGGCGATCGCGAAGTCGGCCCAAGGCAAGACCACCCTTCAGAATTGGCTCAAGAAACGCCAGAAGCCTTACCAACAGAAGTTCCTAGTGATTCTCAGCCAGAGGAAATACAACCAGAACAACCTCAAGATCGACCCCAAAGAGAGGGGGAGAGAGGGAGAGAGGGAGACGAGGAGAAAGGGAGAGAAATAGACATTCCCACCCTCGAAGA
>NZ_JAQMUA010000259.1:0-3808 GCF_028330895.1 Kamptonema animale CS-326
AGTCACCAGTCCCCAGCGCCCAGTCAACCGTCACCCATTACCCAAAAGGACAACGGGAAATCCTTGGCTTCTAGTAGGCTCCGTTAGCAGTGTACTCATCCCCTTATCCGGCTTCGTGCTCAGCTCTCAACTTCAACAACCGCCAGCGAACGTTTTAACTACCTCCGAGATAGTATCTTTAAAGCCAATCCCATCTACATCCGCCTCTCCAGTACCACGCCCTAGTCAAAAAGCGACCGCCCAACCCATCTCCAAACCCATCTCCAAACCAGTAACCACTAAACAAGTAACAGGTAATGTGAATGAGATGACAAACGTAACGTTGCCATCTCCAAAAACCGCACAATTTACAACAGAAACTATCACTATCAAAGCCGTTGGCGATATCATTCCTGGCAGCAACTATCCTTACAATAAACTGCCCAAAGACGAGAAGATTTTATTTAAGTCAGTCAAACCATACTTGCAAGGAGCAGATATTTTATTTGGCAACTTTGAAAGTACATTAACTGACTATCGTTACAGTTCTAAAGGTGGCGGTGGTGGAATGCTTTTTGCCTTTCGGACACCTCCCAGCTATGTCAAGCTGTTGAAAGATGCGGGCTTTCATATTTTGAGTGTCGCCAATAACCATTCGTGGGATTTTCACGAGCAAGGATTTAAAGATACGATTAAAAATATCGACAGTGCCGGCATGACTGCTGTTGGTAAAAAAGGTCAAATTGTCTATAAGAATGTCAAAGGTGTTAATGTTGCCTTTATTGGTTTCAGCAACTATGGTGATGTTCACAACTCCCTGTTAGAACTGAAGGCGGGGGAAGCAATTGTGAAAGAAGCTAAGAAAAAGGCGGATATCGTAGTAATATCTGTTCATGCGGGAGCTGAAGGAACGGGAGCTCTTAGGGTTCGGAATCACAATGAATTTTTCTTTGGTGAAAATCGAGGGAATATGGTGTTATTTTCCCGGACGATGATTGATGCCGGTGCGGATTTAATTTTAGGACATGGCCCTCACGTTGCTAGAGCTTTAGAACTGTACAAAGGGAAATTAATCGCCTATTCTTTGGGTAATTTTATGGGATATCGCAGTCTATCAACTGCGGGAGAACTTGGAGAATCTTTGATTTTGCAGGTACAAATGAACCCTCAAGGAGATTTTATTTCTGGTAAGATTATCCCAGTGCAACTTAATGGGCAAGGGATACCTGCTATTGATAATAATTTTAGGAGCGTGGGGCTAATTCGCGAGTTAACAAAAGGTGATTTTCCTAATACACCATTGAAAATTGATGAGAAGGGGCAAATTTTGAAAAAATGAAATGGGTAATTGGTAATGGGTAATTGGTAATGGGTAATTGGTAATAAAATTTAGGTTGGGTGAGGCGAAGCGAAATCCAACGCTATCAATTAGATTTGTTAACAGTTAACAGTTAACAGTTAACAGTTAACCGTTAACAATCTAAACTAAGGAGCGATCGCAAAGCTTCCTTCATCTCATCTATCGTTGTCGTCGCCGTACCAAATTGACGTACCACAATACTCGCGGCCAAATTACCCAAAACCGCAGCTTCCCAACCAGACGCACCAACACACAAGGCTAAAGTCAAAGCTGCCACCACTGTATCACCAGCGCCCGTTACATCAAATACATCCGTGCGATTAAAAGCTGGGACATCCTGCTGGTAGATTTCTCCATCCTTCATCTTTTCAAA
This sequence comes from Kamptonema animale CS-326, assembly GCF_028330895.1. Taxonomy (NCBI): domain Bacteria; kingdom Bacillati; phylum Cyanobacteriota; class Cyanophyceae; order Oscillatoriales; family Microcoleaceae; genus Kamptonema; species Kamptonema animale. Next base: position 1,713 of record NZ_JAQMUA010000259.1, read on the forward strand.
TAAGCTCATTCCCTCCTCGCCGCGAGTAATCAGCATTTGTTGAGCTTGAGTTAAATTGAGAAGATCGCGCCCTGCATTCACCAAAGTTGTAGAGTTCTTAATTGCATATCCTACCGCCTGCTCAGCTTCCGGTAAATTAGGCGTAAATAGGGTTGCTCCCGCATAGCGATTCAACTCCGTCTGAGCATCTACAATAGTTCTAGGGTGAGACACCGCCGCTTCAATTACCGCCGCAGTCAAAACACCATCTCCGTAATCGGAACAAACCACAGCATCGACAGTATCCAACTGTTGGCGGATATACTCTGCTAATTGCAACTGTAAATCTAAATCGGGCAATTCATCCGACTTGCGATCAACTCTCACAATTTGCTGAGTTACCGACTGACGAGCATGACCAGAAATTCTAGTTTTCGTAACAGTCGGACGGCTGGGGTCAATTAAAATACCAGTAATATCAATTCCGACCTCTTCAAAAATACGGCATAAAGCCCGTCCTTGGTCATCTTTACCCACCAAACCAGCAACTTTAACTTGGCCTGCCAGTTTAGCAAGATTATAGACAGCATTTGCGCCGCCTCCGGGCAATTGCCTAGTATTTTCGTGGCGCAGAATCAAGACAGGCGCTTCGCGGGAAATGCGCTCGACTTGGCCTGTGAGAAATTCATCAAGAGTTAAGTCCCCCACCACTAAGACTCGCGCCTGGGAAAAGCGATCCAATCGTTGTGTCAATTGCTCAGCCGAGCCGCGCACTTGAGCCAAAAATGAAGAATCTAAAGACATTATTCAGTGAAACATTGGGCAGTGGGAGACGAGGAGACGGGGAGAATTCTCAGTTAACAGTTAACGGTTAACTGTTAACCGTTAACAATTACTTCAACTTTTGCTTAATGATGGTTACAACTTGAGTTAATTGTTTCTTGAGAGCGTCAATCTCAGCCTGCATTTTAACTATTTTGTCATTGAGAGCCTTAATTTCTGCGGCTCCAGCTCCACCTCCAGCGGCTCCTGCTGGTTTAGCTTCTGGTGCGTCTGGCTCTTGCGGGCGCTTTTTAGCCAAAATCATGGCTAATTTAATCGCCTCAGAGAGCTGCTTTTTCTCGAAAGGCTTTTCGATAAAGGCGAAAAAATACTTGTCAAAGGGTTCTGGAATTTTGTCCGTAACCTCTTCCTTACGGCCTGACATGACCACAAGAGGAATATGCCGGAGATCGGCTTGCGATTGGATTTTCTGAAAAACCTCCCAGCCGCTTACCTTTGGCAGTAGGAAATCCAACATGATCAGGTTCGGGTGTGCTTGACGGATGAGTTTGAGACCTTCTTCGCCGTCTTTTGCTTCTAGAACCTCAAAGTTGCCCGCTGGCAACATCTCTCGCACCCGCACGCGGATGACTTTACTGTCATCGATTACTAGGATTTTGTTACTTGCCACGACTGACTCCTCTGCTGATGAGTGAGGGTTCCCAACCTTAAATTATATTCTTGCAGAATTCCAGCAAGAAAACTGATTGTATTCCAAAACTGGGATAAATTTCCGGCAGCGAGTCTGGTTAATTTGGTCTAGGATCGAAGCGCACAGAAGCAGAGTAACCAAACTTTTATGCCTGCCCATACCAATTTAACTTTTACAAGTAAGCCGGATGATTCCCATATTAGCTCCTTAGTGTCGCCAATGCCTGCATGGTTACGTCGTCCGATTGGTAAAGCTAGTGAATTGTCAGAGGTGCAGCGAATTATTAAGCAGCGCCAGATACATACTATTTGCGAAGAAGGGCGTTGTCCTAACCGGGGAGAGTGTTATGCCCAGAAGACGGCGACTTTTTTGTTGATGGGGCCAACTTGCACTCGTGCTTGTGCTTTTTGTCAGGTGGATAAGGGACACGCGCCGATGCCTTTAGATCCGCAGGAACCGCAAAAGGTAGCGGAATCTGTGCAGTTGTTGGGTTTACGCTATGTGGTGCTGACTTCCGTGGCGCGGGATGATTTGTCCGATGGCGGTGCAGGTTGGTTTGCGATGACTATGGAGGCGATTCGCGAAGTTAATCCGCTGACTCAGATTGAGGTGTTGACTCCTGATTTTTGGGGAGGGAGTGAGG
>NZ_JAQMUA010000260.1:0-23143 GCF_028330895.1 Kamptonema animale CS-326
GCTATAGGCAGTTGTCGGCGAGCGCCCACCATACAAATCTACTAATCAGGTTAACCTAAAAGGGCAATAATGCCAAATACAATAATAATTAATCCTGAAGTTCTATTAATCCAGATTAAAGAGCGATCGTCAAATTTTTTCCTGAGTATACTAACTCCAATGGTAAGTAACAACCACCAAAGAGCAGAGCCTAAAAATACTCCCAATACTAATATTCCTGAATCCAGATAATTACTGCCAGCACTAGCAACTCCTAAACCAGCGAATATGGCAGCAAAAGATAAAATTGTCAAGGGATTAGTCACAGTTAAAAAAAATGTTGAGGCATAAGTACCAATAAGTCCTTTACCTGTGACTTCGGCTGCGGACTGTGCGGGTTTTTCCAGAAAAGTTGTAATACCTAAATAGCATAAAAAAATGCCGCCGATAATTCGCAACCATACTTGCTGACTGACTAAAAAGCCGGAAATAAATGTTAATCCAAATCCAGCAATCGAACCGTATAAGCCGTCAGCCGTAGCTGCTCCCAAACCGGAGATTAAGCCAACTGCGCGGCCTTGAGCTAAAGTGCGGCGAATACAAAGCACTCCAATGGGGCCGACAGGTGCAGCAATTGAGAAGCCAATGATTAAACCTCTAGAAAAAAAACTGATGTCCATTGGAGCAATCCAAAATAAGTTCTATTACGTATTACAAGCAGATTCACCAAATTTAATATTGTAACTCTATGGCAATTCGCATTTTGACTCTATCCCGTTACCTAGTAGGCAGCTTGTCGATAATTTTACTCACGGCTGCACTTGCTGGTCGTGCGTCTCAGACTAGAATACCAGACCCGGCTGCTGATACCTCGATTTCGATGGCAAAGGGCAAACAAACTGCCGTTTTTGCTGGAGGATGCTTCTGGGGAGTAGAAGCTGTTTTTGAGCATCTCAAAGGGGTTTCTGCTGTCGTTTCTGGTTATTCTGGTGGGACTGAAGCAATGGCAAATTACGAATTAGTTAGTTCTGGAGAAAGCGAACACGCTGAAGCAGTGGAAATTACCTACGATCCCTCGCAAATATCTTACGGACAGCTTCTAAAAATCTACTTTGCTATCGCTCACGATCCCACAGAGTTAAATCGCCAAGGGCCTGATGAGGGTACTCAATATCGTTCTGCGATCTTTTTTACAAATGATGAACAGAAGCAAGTCGCTTCTGCTTATATTCAGCAACTCAATCAGGCGCAAGTTTTCAGTAACCCGATTGTTACTCAGTTAGTTCCCTTAACTGCTTTTTATGCGGCTGAGGATTACCATCAAGATTTTGTGGCTCGTAATCCGAATTATCCCTATGTGGTTGCCCATGATTTGCCGAAGTTGTCTCAGTTGCGAGAACAGTTTCCCGATTTATACAAGAAGTAAGTTGAGCTAATTATTGAAAAGCCTTTTGTTTCCATGTCGGGAAGCAAGAGGTTAAATATTTTTAAAGATTAGTTTATTTTAATCAATAATTATGTATTGTTCGTAATTAGCAATTACTTACACGCTATGAATCCTGAACCAGAAATTCGCCGTCTCTTAGATATCATGCCCGCCTCTGGTCGCATGATGGCTAAAATAGTCAGCAAACCACAGCAACCAACAGTGATTGACAGCCCTTTTCCGCTACCTTGGAAACAGGAACGTTTGATTTATATCAATTTTGACCTATGGCGGCGGTTGTCGAAGCCGCAGCGGGATTTGTTGATATTGCGTACTCAGGGCTGGTTGTGCGCTGTCAAGTGGTTTAAACCAGAACTTTATCAAGGCGTTGCGCTGGCAGGGATTTTAGGTGCGATCGCTCAAGGAGTTCAGGGGGATGCAGTGGGAGTTGTGGTTGCTGGTGGTCTAGCGGGGCTAGGCCTGACTCGTATTTGGCAATCGAGTCGCAGTCCTCAATTAGAATTAGAAGCCGATGAAACTGCTATTCGGGTTGCGGGGCGGCGAGGCTATAGCGAAACGGATGCTGCTCGGCATTTACTCTCTGCCATTGAAGCCGTCGCCCAGATTGAGGGGCGTGGGAGTTTAAATTTCACTGAGTTGATTCGTTCTCAAAATCTGAGGGCGATCGCAGGTCTGTCCTCAGTGGGAGTGCCAGAGACACTTAGGCAAGACTAAGGCTAAAGTAGTAGGAACACTTACTTGAGATTACTTAGATTGTCAAACTCTCTCCGACAGAAATTACCGATTACTTACGTAGCTCTGCCTTGTGGGCGGTTCTTTTACCGCTTAACCTTGACGGTGTGACAAAGGCAGTCTCGACAATAATTTTGGGTGTAAATAAGGTGTTATGGGCAAGATCGAATCCGGTTGCAAAGTCATTATTACAGGAAATCTAACAAACCTAAATAAATTGTAAAGAAGTGGTAAGGGTTATGTCCTCCTGTACTTGTCGCCATCCAGGGGCAACGACTAGGGGATTGCTCCCTAGAGCCATTTTACTTTAATCCTGCTATAGCGATTCGCAGGTAGATGAGGTATATATATTAAAGCTCAAAAGCCTTGATATACATAGAATCTAACGTACCTCATCTTTCTGAGAAAGGCTATATCAGGGAATTACTGGTAAGTAAGTAATGGGCAATTCAAAATGAAAATTAAATATTAAATATCAGGTATACTCATATTTAATATTAACTTTTCAGGGTTTGATATGAGTTGCAATCGCTCAATGCAGTCTATCAGGAAAAAACTCCATGACATTGCGACACAAAATATTATTAATCTTTGGTGCGACCCTAGTCAGTCTAAATTTGGTTCTCTATGCAGCTTCGTCCACTATCTTGCTCAATCGATTCAATAAACTAGAAAAAGAGCGCGTCCGTCAGAATGTCGAACGGGTGATAGAGGCCCTAGCTAATGAGCAAAATCAATTAAATAGCACCGCTCAAGATTGGGCACCTTGGGATGAAACGTACTCATTTATTAAGGATGTCAACAAGCGCTACATCAAAGCAAATCTTGACGATCAGACCTTTGGGAATCTCAGGCTCAATATGATGCTGTTTCTCAACAACGATGGTCAGATTGTTTTTAGTAAAGGTTTTGATTTGCAAAACTATCAAGCCAAACCCATTCCTCAGAGTATACTTAACTATATCCGTGCTTATCCAGGCCTGCTCGCTCACCAGAATTTCAAAAGCTGCCATACAGGAATTGTCATGCTCTCAGAGGGATTGGGCAACCACAACGAAACGGCAGAGACAGATACTAAGGAATTGCCTATACTGATTGCTTCTTGCCCAATTTTGACTAATCAATATGAAGGCCCAATCAGAGGTACGTTAATTGTCGGGCGCTATCTAGATCGTACTAAAATCAAGCGCATAGCTCAGCAGACTGAATTTTCAATCAGTACCTATCAACCAGAAAACGGGATACCGAAAGATGAGCAAGCGGGTTCTATCTTGAAGATCGATGAATTAAGATTACCCCGGCTTAATTCCGTAAAAACTTATGCAGAATGCTCTGCTTTCAATGCTAACTGTCCAATTACTGTGCAGTCTTTAAGTGCTGATGCGATCGCAGGCTATGCAAAACTTAAAGATATCTACGGAAAAGAATCATTGCTATTGCGAGTAGAGCTTCACAGAGATATTTATAAACAAGGTCAAGCCAGCCTGCGTTATTTTACGTGGTCGCTTCTGATCGGCGGTGCAATTTTTGGTCTGGTTGGTCTAACTGTACTGGAAAAGTTAATCCTATCGCGGTTGGCTTCTTTGAGTGCAGGCGTGAAGTCCATCGGTTCTTCTGGGAATCTCTCGCAACATTTAAAAATACCTGGTTCCGATGAATTATCAAGTTTAGCTACGACGATCAATAAGATGTTGACTCAGCTAGATTTCTCTCAAACGGCGTTACGGGAAAGTGAAGCTAAGTTTCGCGCTGTGTCGGAAGCAACTCCAATTCCAGTAGTGATTACTCGTGCTAGCGACGGTGTACCGCTGTATCTTAATGAATATACTGCCCTGACTTTTGGGTTGGATCGTGAAGAACTCTTACACCATAAAACCTCAGAATTTTACTATGATTTGGCTGAACGGGAAGCTTTGCTAGAAGCTTTTATGTGCCAAGGATACCTGCGAAATTACGAGGTTCGCGCTAAGAAGGCAGATGGGACACCATTTTGGGTTTCTGCTTCCCTGGAGGCCTTGATGTTTGATGGGGAAGCAGCAATTCTGAGCGCTTTTTGCGATATTAGCGATCGCAAACAAATTGAACAAGCTTTATTTCAAGAAAAAGAACTCGCGCAAGTAACATTACAATCGATTGGGGATGGCGCGATCGCTACCAATGCACAGGGTGAGGTTCAGTCTCTCAACCCCGTTGCCGAAATCCTCACTGGTTGGCAAACTGAAGAAGCCAAAGGTCAGCCCCTAAGTGAGGTATTCCAACTGGTAAATGAAACCACTCGCGAGGTAGTAGAAAATCCCGTTACAGCAGTATTCCGAGAAAACCGGATCGTTGCCACCGCGACAAATATGGTTTTGATTGCTAAAGATGGTCGGGAATTTGCGATCGATCATTCCGCCGCACCAATTTATGCGAGTTCCGGTCAAATTATGGGAGCGATTTTAGTCTTTCGGAATGTCACGCAAGCGCGGAATTTGTCACACCAATTAACATGGCAAGCTACTCACGATCGTCTCACTAGATTAATTAACCGCCACGAATTTGAAAGGCTGCTAGAAGAAGCCGTTACTAGCAGTAAAATTTTAAATCAACAGCACGTTTTATGTTATTTGGATTTAGATAGATTCAAAATAGTTAACGATACTTGCGGTCACGCAGCCGGTGACGAATTACTGCGCCAAGTAACAGCTTTATTGAAAAGTAAAGTTCGAGAGACAGATATCCTAGCGCGTTTAGGCGGAGATGAATTTGGTCTGTTGCTTTCTAAATGTTCAATAAATCATGCTCTCCAAATAGCTGATTGTTTGCGAGAGCAAATCCAAAATTTTCGATTTGTGTGGGAGGGGAAAACATTTAGTATTAGCGTTAGTATCGGTTTAGTTGCGATTGGCAGTAACGATCGAGAGATGGCCTGCCATGTTGGATCTGCCAATGTATTAAGTGCAGCCGATGCCGCCTGCTATGCAGCCAAATCGAAAGGTTGCAACCGCTTGCACCTATATAAAGCTGATGATAGTGACATGGCTAGACAATTTGGCGAAACTCAATGGGTAGGGCGAATTAATCAAGCTTTAGAAGAAAATCGCTTTTGCCTTTACTGCCAAACTATTGCGCCTCTGACCTCAGATTGGAGCGAAGGAGTACACTATGAAATTTTACTGCGGATGTTGAATGAAGCCGGAGAAATAGTAGCTCCGGGTAGCTTTATGCCTGCTGCTGAACGCTACAATTTAATGCCAGCAATTGACCGTTGGGTAATCCGTAAGTTATTTTCTAGTTTAGCTAATTCTGGCTTAAAGATGGGTCATCATAAATTTAATGGTAAGGCACAAATTCCCTTGCAAAAATCTCTTTATGCTATCAATCTGTCTGGTGCAAGTATTAATGATGATACTTTCATTGAGTTTCTGCAAGATCAATTTACTTTTTACCAAGTTCCACCCCAAATCGTCTGTTTTGAAATTACTGAAACCGTCGCAATTGCTAATCTTAGTAAAGCTGTAGAATTTATTCAGGAGCTCAAGAAGTTAGGCTGTTCTTTTGCTTTAGATGATTTCGGCAGTGGTATGTGTTCCTTTGCCTATCTGAAAAATTTGCCAGTTGATTACTTGAAAATTGATGGATATTTTGTCAAAGATATCGCTAACGATCCTATTGCCTCAGCAATGGTAGAAGCAATCAATCGCATCGGACATATTATGGGTATTAAAACAATTGCCGAGTTTGTTAGCAGCGAGGCAATCTTAGAAAGAATCAAAGAAATTGGAGTTGATTACGCACAGGGATATTTCATTACAAAACCGCAACCTCTGACAGAAATTCTATCATATCTGATTGCATCAGAATTTTTGTTAACTGTTAACTGTTAATGGTTAACTGTTAACTGTTAATGGTTAACTGTTAACTGTTAATTGTTAACTGTTAACAAAGAGTTGGTTACGCTTCGCTGTACTAACCTACATTATGATATTAAGTTAATCTTAGGTGAAGTTACTTCGGTAAACACTTCAACTTTTCACAGGCGGTTAAGACAGTGATATAACTGGTAATTGTAACCGTCAACTGGTGGGAAAGAGCGAGAGTCAAGGGAACAGTTTTTACTTTCTAAATTAACTGGTGTATGGAAATTCACCAGCCACAAATCTAAAGGTGTGTCCAGTCGATCCAGGGTTTTCCGCAAAGTAATCGCAGGCATTTCTGGTACTTCCCGTTGTTGGTGTGCCAACAGAAAAAACGGAGGGGGAGATGAAGGAATTTTGACATTACTTCCTTGTACTGATAACGCTAAACCCTGGTGGTTCCCTAAGTCAACATGGTTTTGAGCTTTGAAGTGAGAAGAGTAACTAATCTTCCCCATCCTTCTCCCCATTTCCCCAATCTCCCCAAATTCCCATTCCCAAGCTATACCCATCATTTCTCCTGTTTGTACGTGAGTATTATGGGTAGTAGCAATTAGTACGGGAACCTTAGATATTTCTCGAATAATAGAAACTAAAAGATCGGGCTTGTAGTATTTCTGATAGCCCAAATTTGAAACTACGGTTACACCGCTTAATAATCCCATTATTAATATTAAAATTACAGCTTTTTTCCCAGAAATTTTAATATCGGAGAGCTTAAAAAATTGACTTTTAACTATAGATGTGTTAAAAATAAAAGCTAGACTTGCCCCTACCAATACGATCGCGGCGGGAAAGTAAACAAAGTTGTATCTCGCACCGCGAGTAAGGTCAATGTTGAGAAAGTATGTAAAGCCAAAAAATAGCGCGATCGCACTCAAAACAAACCCGATTAAAACAACTATAGACAAACGATTTTCTGGCAGAGAATAGCAGATTTTGATGCCCTTATAAAATAGGGGAAGCGCCCAGATAAAAAATATCACCATCGCGATCGCAGAGACAATCACGACAGAGAGGGAAGACGATTCTACTGGCAGCAAAGATACGATCGTAATCCAACCCGCCAGTGCTTGAAAAATCGGACTAATCCAAGCAAAACCCGTGCGATCGCTACTTTGAATCCATTGAGTCAATTCGTCACCATACCTACTGGAATAAAATATCGGCAACCAAACTAAACCACTGGCAATCGTACCGATAACAGGTAGTAGAAATGAAGCCGAAAAACTAGATAAATAAATTGCCTTAATTAGGCTATTTTCTGGTTTTAATTTAATGCTGTTCTGATAAGGCAAACCCAACCGTCCCAGTCCGCGTTCCCTACTAGGGAAGGGGGAAGTCCTGCTCTCCTCTCCTTCTAAGAAAGGGATTGGGGGAGAGGCTAACTGAACCTTGTCACCTTTTAAACTCATCCATAATATAACTGTAAAAACTATAGCCTCAGCGCAGAGAGTAAGACTAAAAAAGTAATGAACTGCAATTCCCAAACCATTAATGGCTACCCAAAGTAATCCCAGCCAAACAGGTAAAGAAATCCGTTTTTCCACACATCGAGTCGCCATTAACAGACAACTTAAAGAAGCAATAACTAATAAAATAGCTAGGGTGTAATGACGTGCTTCCTGAGCAAGATAAATAGCGTAAGGAGAAATCGCCATCATCGCCGCTGCCATTTGTCCAACTAAGCGGGAACGAAAAGCAAGACATCCTAAACTGTAGATAGCGGGAACCGAAACCACACCCAAAAAAGCAGCAAGCGATCGCGCACCCCATAGGGAAGCATACCCCTGCACTGGTGCAAACATCTGCATCCACCAGTGAGCCAGAGCAAAATAAACAGGCGGGTGATTGCTTTCAGTCAATAAACGCGCGATCGCATCGCCAACAGTCGCACCCGGATGCGGTTTTAGCGGTGCCAACAGCACCTCTAAAGGAATCCCTCTATCCAAAGGTACTCCTTGAAAACTATTGCCTAAACTGAAAACCAGCGTCGAAAATTCATCCGTCCAAAGTGGCTTAGAATCCAAATTAGCAAAACGTAGCATCGCCGCGATCGCAGTCCAGGCAAAAAGTAGCACCCAGTGTAAAGCATCAAGTTTAAAATCAAATTTTTGCCGCAAGTCGAAGCCCCTTTAAACTCAGAAAAAACCTACAATTAACTTCCTACCTCACCTTCCATCCCCATCATTTCTGCACATCTGTTACCCGCCAGCTCAGCTTCATATTAATCCAAAAATTCCATAACGTCACAGCCACGATCGCAATCAGCTTAGCCAAATATTCATTAACAGCAAAAACATTAAACAGCAAATTTACCAACAGCACATTCAAAATCAACCCCATCAAACAAATCAGATTGAACTTCAAAAACCGTTTAAACTGCTGACGCTTTCCCGGCTGTCGCTTAGAAATATCCCCAAAAGTCCACAGATCGTTCCACAAGAAATTATTGATAATTGCCACTTCCGAAGACAACATTGCACTCCGAGTTAGCGCCAAACCGAGCACAGTTCGCAGCAAATAAAACACCCCCATATCCACAAAAACACCGCTAAAACCCACAACCCCAAACCGGAAAAACCGACCCAATGGCCAACGGTCAAGACGCAATCTCAGCAAGTGTTGCAGGTACTCAACGTACTGCTTCCATGTCACTTTGCTCTCCCCTTCTTGGCGCTCCTGAAACACATAGCCAACTTCACCAATCCAGCGAATATTTCCCCTTCCCAATACCTCAATCAAAATTTTATAACCAGTAGGATTCATCTTCTTACCAGCAATGGAATCACGGCGCACCATAAAATAGCCACTCATTGGGTCTGAAACTCTGCCTACAACCCCCGGCAAGATCACCAACCCGATGGTTTGAGCTCCGCGAGATAAAACCCGTCTGACTACACTCCAGTCGCTGACACCACCCTCTGCAACGTGGCGACTAGCTACCGCCAAATCAGCGCCGCGCTCAATTTCCCCTAAAAGTTCTAACAGCGTTTCCGGCGGATGTTGAAGATCCGCATCAATTACCCCCAAAATCTCACCCCGCGCCACTTGCCAACCGCGAATCACCGCTGTAGAAAGGCCTCGCTCTTCTTGGCGACGCATTACTCGCAACTGCGGATATTCAGCCATAATTCCCTGGGCAACTTCCCAAGTGCGATCGGGGCTGTTATCATCCACTAAAATTAGCTCATATTCCCCAGGAATTTTACTGTCGAGTAACTGGCTCAATTGCGCGACAATGGCTTTGACATTCTTGCTCTCGTTGTAAGTCGGAATCACCAGAGAAAAATAAATGGGTGCATTGCCGGCTTGAGCATCCGTAGAAGATACAGGCTCAAATGTCTGTCCTGGAACCTCAAATGCACCTAACGGCACTGGCAAAAGGCTGTTTGGTTGGCTGAAACTCATAGTTATAATATCTGAAATTGGCAGATCGCACTTTTAGACTTTAATCTTTAGATCGCCGATAGTCCATAGTTGAAATAATTAAAAATTAAAAATTAAAAATTAAAGGAATGTAAGATTCAGCGAAGCAATAGCGTTACTCAAGCCTACTCGATGCTTTCGATCTCGGTAACGCGCGATCGCTCTACATATCCTACAATGAAGTATATATAAATATTTAGCTAATTGTCGCGCTAAGATAAAAAAGCCATTAGCTCTAGGAAACACCTTTTATCGCTGAGCCTGGAAGGAATAATTGTGGATCTAATTCTTCGTCGCGCCTTAGATGGTTGCGATTTATCAACCGCCGAGGCATTAGTGCTATTGCAGCAGAAAGAACCAGATCGGATTGCTGCTATTCAAGTTGCGGCCGATCGACTTCGTTCTTTGCAAGCAGGGGATAGTGTCACCTACGTAGTCAACCGCAATATTAATTTTACCAATATTTGCGAACAGCACTGCAATTTTTGTGCCTTTCGCCGCGATGAAGAAGATCCGGGCGCTTTTTGGTTAGATTGGGAGCAAATTCTAGCAAAAGCAACTGATGCAGTCCATCTCGGCGCGACCGAAATTTGTATGCAGGGGGGATTAAATCTAAAAGCTAAGATTAATGGAGCTTCTTTACCTTATTATCTGCGCTTGGTTGAGACTATTAAGGATAAATTTCCTCAACTACATTTACACGCTTTCTCGCCCCAGGAAATACAATTTATTGCTAGAGAAGATAGCCTAAGTTTCAACTATGTTATTGCTGCTTTGCGGGATGCCGGCGTGGGTTCAATGCCAGGAACAGCGGCGGAAGTCCTCGACGATTCGGTACGGAAAATTATCTGTCCTGAGAAACTTAACTCAGCGACTTGGTTAGAAATTGTAGAAACTGCTCATAAATTAGGATTGCCAACAACTAGCACGATGTTGTGCGGACATATTGAAACAGCATCACAGCAGATTTTACATTTGGAAAAATTACTCAAGCTCCAGCAAACTGCTTGTGAGAAAGGCTATCCAGCTCGGATTACTGAGTTTATTCTATTGCCTTTTGTTGGACAGCACGCACCGCCTTCTCTGCGAAAACGAGTAGGGCGAGATCAGCCAGTTTTGGCAGATATTTTGTTACTTACAGCCGTCTCTAGAATTTTTCTAGGCAATTGGATTGTTAATCATCAACCAAGTTGGGTAAAATTAGGAATTGCTGGAGCTACGGAAGCTTTGAAATGGGGCTGTAATGACATCGGCGGTACTTTGATGGAGGAACACATTACGACAATGGCGGGTGCGATTGGTGGTAGTTGTCAGTCAGTGGAAGATTTGCAAAGAGCGATTAGTTCTTTGGGGCGAAATTATCGGCAAAGGGATACAATTTATCGCCCTTTAGGCATTGATGATTTTGCTTTTCCTCAAGTTAAAGTGTACTTTTAAGTAGGTGAATTTAATTAAATAGGACTTACGCTGATGGCCCCAGAAACTGGGTTTTTGAGAGCATCTGTGGGTGAAAACGAAGTATTTTCGTCAAAAAACCCGGTTTCTTTGGTTGGGTGCGTAAGTCCTGAATTGTTAATTGTTAATAATCCCTCCCCATCTTCCCCCTCTCCCCCATCCTCCCCATCTCCCCTGCTCCCCTCTCTTCCCCTAGCCCCTATATATTACTGCTCTTGCAATCACCAGCAATATGTATGTAAATAGTTTGACCTATCTCTTTTCTACAGATAGTTAAAATTTTTTCTTGATTAATTCGGCAACAAGTGATATAATCTTAGAATAACATTCAAAAGTTAAGAGCAAAACAAATGAATGAAAAAGAATATACCACAGCTTATCAAGAACTGACAGCGATGCTCAGAGACTTTAATTTAGGCTGGGTTGCCGAACAGGTTGCTGATACAGTACGGACAGGTAAAACTATAGAAGAGCGAACTTCTAAAAGAAAAACTCCTCTGCTAAAGATAGAAGATTATACCCCAGAGGAACAATTACGGCTGTTGACAAAAGCTGTCGAACAAGCAGTTATCGATACGGCCGAAATGGAGGATGAAATTGCATATTTCCTGAAAATTGAAGCCGAAAAATCTCAATTTACTCCCAAAATTACCTTTGCTGATTCGGATGAAGTTGGTAAAGAGATTGAGTTTACTTCAGAATTGATTTCCCCTCGGAATAAACAAGCTGTTGCCTTGAAGAAAATATTTAATCAACTGCTATCGAGAACAACAGATAGCCGAGAAATATCTCCTCTAATTCAGCAAATTGGCTTCAAGTTAAACGGGGCGATCGACCGTAATTTTAATGCTTATGTTGAGCAATCCAATATTTTTAATATTTATCTGTTCACCATCTTATTGAAGGCGATTGCCAATGAAGAAGGAGAGATTTATTATAAAGATGTATTCGATGGGAATCCTAACTCTTTAGTATTTAGAAAAAATCCGGGTAAAATTCATGGAACTGTACATCCCTATACTCATGCTGCGATCGAGTTTCCTAATAAACCTCCTCTAGAAGTTCACATCGGCGTAAAAGTTCAGGGAAGAGCAGGCGTACTCCACGAATGCAACCTATTAGTATTGTACCAAAAAGAGGGCGATCTCTGTAGATTGCTCAACCGCGAACCGCGACATTCTCAGGTAATTATCGCCATTAAATCCCAGTATTATACATCACCGCTAAAACTCGATATTGCTGGTTCTTTTATCGGATTAGCGTCAGATATCCGTTATGAAGGCGGTAGCTATTTTATCTCCAATAGTTCCTCTGATTCTGTCGCCAAGTTATTGACAACGGCGCGGAAAAAGTGGGAACTTAATATCGTTCCAGGGGGGACAAATGATGTGAATCGGCTGATGTATTCGTTGCAGACAATTTTTAAGGATTTTAAGGCGAGACATTAATGCGAGTGGAATTGTGTTTCTGGGAAGGATACTAATAAATTATGGACTGCTAGGATTGTAGTAATTGTGTTTCACAGCCTATGTGCTACTGTATAATTTTCATAACCCGAAAGAGGTAAAAACGATGTCAACAGTTTATCATTTAAAAGCCAGCGAACTAAATCATAATTTTGTAGAACAAATCAAAGCGACTTTTGGAGATAAAGAGATTGAAATAATTGTCTTTGAGTTTGATGAAACTGAATATCTTTTAAAATCCGAAGTCAATAAGAATCGACTTTTGAAAGCCGTTGAAAATGTTAAAGCTCGGCAAAATTTAGTTGAAATTAACTTAGAGGACTTGCAATGAGCAAAAGAATTGTTTTTGAATCATCTGGTTTTGCAGAATTGGCTCAGAAAATAACTGTACCCAAACATTCCTTGATAATATCAATAATTACTTTAAAATCAGCGAAATCATTAACTTGTCTTTTTTGTTCACATATCCATTTGCAAAATCTCATTTTTTGGAATTCTTGAATCTGGTTCTCTTCTCCATAATCCCCAAATTTTGTTTTTTGTGAATAGAAGTCTGGAGTAAATAAACGATCTGGAAACAAATTTTCAATTCCTTTTTTTATCTTTCGATTGTCTTGCTGAGGGATTTTTCTAATCTTCAATTTTTCATGGTCTTCATTAGGTTTTTTAGTATCACAATCATAGAGAAGCAATACTTTTCTGGTTATGAAGTGAGGCTTAGAAAGTAGAACTTCCTTGGTATTGTTTAAGCCACTATCACCAGTATTTATACTTTGTCCTTTACCGATAGAAGCACCTACCCATTCAATATCAACTTGTTCCAAAATTTCTTTTTCTCCCAGGAGTTCTAATGCGGTTTTAATATAAATTGGGTCAGTTTCTCCCTCTGTTAAAACTAGAGGTTTATCACCCTTTTCAACAGTAGCTTTTACTTTATCTTTAATTGCATTAATCTGTCTGTAATAGTTAGAAAGCATTGATTGACCATTTTCAGCCATTAGATAACTACAATAATCTTCCCAGGTTTGAACTGACCAACGATATAGCGTTTCTCGAAGATAGTCATAAGTAGAATTATTATCTCCATAACGATCTCTTAAAAAATGCTCAGGGAAACAAACTTCTGTATGAGCCGATATATTATGGTCTGCCATTAATCTTAACAAACCAATTCCTTCATATTCCCACATCCTAAGATGTTGAATTACATAAGATAAGTGAGCAGGGTTCGATGAATCTGCGACGATAATAATACAAAATCCTAAATATAAAGGGTTGTGATGGTCTCCCTCAAAATAACCTTGTTCAAAAGCGTTAATAATACCTTGTGCTTGATTCTCTTCTAAAACATTATCAATCCACCACTCAGGAATTTTAATTTTATCATATTCAAATCCGTAACCACACATTATCCAAAAACTACCAACAATATTTTGAGGATACTCTTCAAGTAATGCTTTTGCTCTTTGACAAGTAGTTATGCCAATCCTAGGTAAATGTACGGTCATGTTCCAATCCTTCGCAAATACAAAAAGCAAATGTTATAAAATAACTAATTGATCAGTTGAGCCTCAAAATATGTTTTCATCAAAGGAAGTGATATCTCTTCATTCCGATTACCCTATTCTCTGGATTGATAGCGAAAAAATTGTCAATTAGCGATAGACTATCATAGAGACTATCATAAGATAGGACTTAGGCAGAAACATGAATAGGGACAAATATTTAAACCAGAAACCCGGTTTCTCTCATGGTTCGACGTAAATCCTAATCAAGCTATTCCTTTGCTGAACTCATCTATTACACACATCGCCCGTTGCCACGAATGCTAAAAAAAGATAAAACTTCCTTAATGCTCACCGTTGGAGCCGCCGTTTTACTAATTGCTGGTGGTATCGGAGCCTATTTATTAATCGTTTCACGGGGCCGCACCAAAGATCTGCCATTAGGTGCTAGCGTTATTCCGCAGGATGCGATGATGACCATTTCCCTCTCTACTGATAGCAAAGAGTGGGATAAACTGCGGGAGTATGGCACTCCAGAGTCGAAAGCTGCTCTCGATCGCATCTTAGGAGACTTGCGCGATCGCCTCCTGACTGCTAATGGCTACGGCTACCAGCAAGACATCCAGCCTTGGGTAGGCAAAGAAGTCACGATCGCCTTCCTACCAAATCATAGCGTCCCACCAGTCTCCTCAGTGGCCCCCGCGCAACAGTCAGTCGCCGTCGTCATGCCGATCGCCAACCCCCTTAAAGCAAAAGAACTGCTAGCCCAGCCGAAGCCCGTCAATCAAGGTAAAATGGTTGAGCGCAATTACAAAGGCATTAAAGTTGCCGAAATCCAAGGAGTACCCGATCGCAACTTATCAGTCGCCGTCCTTGGCTCAGAATATCTCGTCGTTACCACAGATGCCAAGGCGACAGATCGGGCGATCGACACCTACAAAGGCGAAGCCTCTCTAGCCACAACCCCCGGTTTTGCAGAGTCTTTAGAACAAATTAAAACTAATCAACCCTTCGCTCAAGTATATTTTAACGTCCCAGTCAGCGCCGCCTACGCTTCCCTCAACTCCGCACGGCCAATTTCACAGCAAAATCTAGAGAAACTGGAAACTCAAGGGTTTGCCACAGCAGTTACCCTGGAATCAGAGGGAATGGCCTTTAAATCGATTTCTTGGCTGAAACCTAACTCCCAGAAAAAACTGGCAGTAGAAAATAATGCCGAAAAAATGCTCACCCGTCTCCCCAATAATACGCTAATCGCTATATCGGGCGGCAATTTGCAACGTTTGTGGCAGGATTACGCCCAGGGTGCGGATAGCAACCCGATCGCGCCCCTCCCTCCCGAATCAGTGCGATCGGGGCTTAAATCCAGCACTGGTATGGATTGGGATAAGGATTTTATCAACTGGATGAAGGGAGAATTTTCCCTGTCCCTGATTCCTGCGCCTGCGGCTTCAAATACTCCAGGGAAGTTGTGGGCGGGGTTTGTGTTTATGGTAGAAGCTAGCGATCGCAAAGCCGCAGATAAATCCCTCAAACAATTAGATGAGGTGATGAAAACTAAGAAATTCAAGGTTGAGGAAACTCAGGCTGGGGGTCAACCCGCTGTTAAGTGGACAGCACCTTTTGGGGGAGTAAGCGTGACTCGCGGCTGGATGAAAAATAACGTGGCGTTTATGACAGTGGGAGCTCCAGTGGCAAATGCGATCTTACCTCCGCCTAGCAACCCCCTGCTAGGAAGCGAAATTTTCGAGAATACGATGCGATCAGAACTTACACCCAATAATGGCAACTTTTTTATTGATGTCGAACGGGCTTTCAACCCCAAAAACCTTGCCATCCCTGAACTTCCACCTAATCAGAAAATGTGGGTAGATGCCATTCGTTCTATTGGGGTAACAACTGCTGTGGTGAGCGATCGTACCATTCGCTACGATGCTTTTGTGCAACTGAAAAAAGTCGATCGAGCTAGTACCCCGCCGGGCCCCTCTCCCACTGTTAAGAGCTCTCCGAAGTAGGAATAAGTGACAGAAGAGTGGTGACACAATATATCCGCTCTTCTGAGTTACAAGTATGTCCTAAGTTAATATTTCCATTACGGATCTCAAGGATTTACTTGGACTTTTAGCATCTCCCAAGTTTTTTTATGGTAGTTGATCGCGCAGGTCAAGCCAAGTATTTAGTTTTTCATCTAAAACATATTTATCGCTATCAGCGATTGCTGCGATAACTTTCAATCTATTTTTAAGTTGTCTTAACTCGCGAGTTTCTGCAATGGGTAGAGTTTTCCAATTAGCCGCCTTTTTTTCCACATCTTCGGGCGACTCTTTGATGTTATCCCAAAACCATTGTAAAATTAAGTTAACATCGAGAACAGGATGATCGGAAATTACTCCAAGTTTTGCGATCGCGCCAGCCCGTAGCATCATTGAGGAAATGGTAAAAGACTCGCCACTTCCTGTTTTTTTGCGCTCGGCTTCATTAGCTAGGCGATCGTAAATTGTAGTTGCTATTTCTGCCCATTTGCGATCGGGTAAACCTGAATCATTTTGACATTTTCGAGCCTTAGCAGAGGAAACATCGGCTAATAGCAGCCAGTTCAAATCTTGTGGTTTGGCGGTTTGATCTGAAAATATCTTTTTTACCCAAATCAGTACAGATTCGGCATCTTGTTCGAGGATGCTATCAATTGATATTGTCGTAGGAGATTGAGTCATAATTTATTTACTCCACTGACTCATCCCCTTCTACTTCATCTTCTTGTTGATCTTCTACTTCTTCTGGTTCCTCTGAGTAATTGAACATGAAGATAAATTTACTCTTAGGCAGAATCAGTGTTGGCAAATAGAGAGGTTGATTATCCCACCTATCTTGTTTTTCACCTTTTTCATACATAACAACGAGTACAGGGACATCAGTGTATTTTTGTCTGGGCTTACTTACCCACTCACTGTATGCAAAACCAGAACCCGGCCAAGGTCGATCTTGGTTACTCAAGTCCAACCCACCACCACCCCTTTTACCTCGACGAACGTTGAGAATACCCTTATGGATACCTGCTACTTTCATGGCTTGAAGCGCCTGTTTGACTCGCTCATCTTCCCAGTCATAACCAGAACAGAAACGGCTTGGCATTTCTGAAATAATCTTGATTAAATCGTCGATATCTACTTCATGGTATTCCTCATCTCCCTTAAATGTGGACAGAAGATTATCAAGTGCTTCTGTGTGTTTTTTAACTTCAGAAGCTTTCCACAGTGGATCGCGGGGGTAAATAGCAGATCCTGGAATAAATGCACCAATGGCTGCTGGATTAAGGACATTTGCACGGGTGGGTCTAAGTTTTCTACCCACCCACACTGGCGTAAGCTTTATTTTGCCAGTATCTTCATCAATTACTTGACGCATACCTTCATCTGACTCATGGATAGCACGGAAATCTTCTAAAATGTGTTTGGGTAAAAAGAGGCGAGTAACATCTAACAATTCCTGGCGATAACCAAACATTCGTGCGTGCTGATGAACTGTGTCCATCATCTTTTGCTTGGGATCACGCCCGTAATAAGTAATCATCAATCCTTCAATAGTTACACCACGCCCTAAGCGGTTTCCTCCAATTAGAATGTTTATACCTGGGTTGTATTTCGGTTCCTTCTCTGGATTATTAGCATCAATAACTTTTGGTATAGCACTTCGTAACTCAGACTCTAGCTCCACAACAAGGTCATTGAGAGGTGGTAAGTTAGAGGCTGTTTTGCTTAACTCCGCATGAGCTTGACTTAGCCACTTGAGCGCATCCTCTCGCTTTGTGACAGATGATTGATTCCGCAGAGCCTTGTCAAGCTCTACAACAAAGCTGCGAATAACCTTTCCCAACGTGCTGTGAGTAATCCGCTTGTGGTCAAGATGAGCTAGAAAAGAATACTTAGCATCTATATCTTTTGCTGATTTCATTTTATATATTGAACCCACAAAAAAACAGCACAACGCTAATTTCAGTCCTGGCGGCATATCCCAATTGTTACCAGGGTTTATACTTCCTCCCTGTTTTTTTAACTTATCCAATTCTTCGGGTTCTATTACACAGCAGTGTTGGCTATTTTCTTCAAAAAAAATGTCTCCTCCTATATAAGTATCACCTGGTTTAGAGAGTACACAGAAGGCTGGTTTACAGGGGTTGTCAACAGTTTGCAGCAACAAGCTTTGAGGAGTAGCTGTAATTTGTAAATATATGTGATTAGCAACTTCTTTCCTAATCTTGCCAATAATTTCAAAAATTTTACTATCAGGAAGCGTATTTTTTCCCTTCTTAGCTTGCTTGGCTTCGTTGGTATTTAGACTAGCATTGTCAGCCTCATCATCAAAGATCAGAGTGGGTACGCTACTGGCTTTAGCAGACTTGAGAACCTTAAGCAAGTTCTCAAGGTGACGCACATTTTTTGTAGATACTAAGACAACACCAGTATCATTAATATAGTCTTGCAGTTGATTAGCAAATTCTATGGTATCATTTTTCCATTGTTCCCAATTAAAGACAACTGGGCCACCTTTGATCTGATTGGCAAAACGCTCTGCTGTTTGTTTACCTAGCCATGTATTATCAGATGTTAATACAATGAAGCAACGGAATTTATTAGCTTCAGCAAGTGCCAGCGTAGCAATGGTAGTATTCGTTTTACCGCTTTGGACTTTGCCATAGATTAGTCCAGTCGTACCATAAGGTATTTCGCCTTTATGATGATTGCTAACAATACCTGTTCCTGTAGCACCAACATCACCAGATCCAAGTGTTGTGGAGTAAACATCAACGCAATTTTGAACAATTTCAACGGCAGATTGCTTTAATTGTTCTGCGGCTGTGTCTCCAAGTTTGCTCTTAATCCTGTCAAGAAACTTGTTAATACAATGTTCATCAGTTTTAATAGGGATCTTACTCATGGCGGTTTTCTTTATTTTACAAAACTACGCGAGGCCAATCATTCTGAGGTACAGTCTGCTTCATCTGCTTCCTGCCTGGGCCACTTACATGATAACTTCCGTTAGTTGACCTAGACACGGATATGTGTTGACTAATATCTGCATTTTTATCAACTATACTCCACAATTGCTCTTCAGCTATACAGCAGATACCGTCTTTGTGACAGACTAGCGCTATAAATGCCGAAAAGTCAGGATACTTGTCATACAGAGTAGCTAGAGCAGATTTTTCCTGAGCACTCAAGGTGAAAGACCATGCAGAAGTAGCTTTCTTAGAAACCTTGAAGAGAATAGCTGACTTACTGCGATCGCTTTCAACTAAGTATATTGACTGATGTATTGCAGAGACATGGGTGATGGTAATCCTGTATCTATAGTTAATGAGTCTTAAGAACGCTGCACCGTGTAGAAATTCCTGATCGTTAATCATTTATTAAATATAATAATCTCATTACTCAACTTTCAACAACCAGATTTTTAAGTGTATAAGTAGCCACAAAAAATCCCAGATTTCCCCATTAAGCATAGAATTTATGACCCTAGCGAGTCGCCTAGAAATTCCCCTCAGTAAAGCGCAATACCTCTTCAACCGGGCCAGTAAACCGGGAGAAGGAGGCGACAAACAAAATTTTGGGCGTTCAGAATTGGGTTTCGATTCCCCAGAAGCCATACAAGATGCTATTTTAGCAGTCGTATCGGTGGAGATGCTGCAACCCCAAGATACTAACGAATATGGCGATCGCTACCGCGCTTACATCCGCATCACCGGCCCCAATGGCATATCCCGACGAATTCGCACCATTTGGATTATCCTATTTAATGAAGATATCGCTCGATTTGTCACAGCAGTTCCCGATAGATTAGGAGGTTTATAAAGATGCGTTTTCAAATGTTTGATTCAGTAAAACTTACAGAAGAAATACCCCTCACCGATGGGGGAACAGCCGCAATAGGAACAGTAGGAGCAATTGTGGAAGTCTTTAAAAATGGCGAAGCCTACATGGTAGAATTATTTGGGGATTGGGTGAAATATGACGCACAGGAAAATTTCGTACCAGCGACCCCAGAAGAACCGCAATCTTTTGTAGAAACGATAGGTGTTGAAACCATTTATCCCCACCAATTACAACTCTATAAACCTGCCAGCGAGACAGTAGGATTGCAGACGCATTTGCAGAGCATTTTAGATGAACTACCTGATGTGAAATTAGCCGAATTCCGAGATTTTGCTGAGTTTTTGCGCGACAAAGAGCAACAAATCAATACGCGGAAAATCGAGCAAAATTATTGAATAGCTTATGATAATTCCATTAGGTGTTTTTCTAACCGTTCCCCTATCCATACCTTAATCAAAGATTCACTATTGACTCCTATTGTTCAAACTTCTTTTTCCTAACTCACAGAGTGTTTGAGGTTCAGCAACTTTTGCAAGAGGTCTATTATAACCTTAGCAGATTGCAAACCTTATCAGCAATTTGCTCCAGTGTATCTGCTGACAATTTACCGATCTCACGGTAGATCATCGATTTACGAAGTGTGATTAAGTGATCTAACCTGAGAGTAGATAGCTTCTTTAAGCCTGTAATGCCAAAGTCAGGATGATTAGCATCAAGCACAATGTCTGTTTCCATCAAATCCGGTGGAGTTTTACTGGTAATAAAAGCTAGAACAATGTGATTATTCGCTCCCACTGGATTAGTTAAACAAAGTGCTGGACGTAGCTTAATAGCTGACAAATCATCAAATGGGAAACGCACCAGAACAATTTTACCCTTCATCATCAACTGGCTTCCCGTCAGCTAAGGTGTAGATGTCTTCTTCGGGGTCATAGAGAAAAGCAAAAACTGGGTTGCTTGCTGCGGCTTTTAGCCATTCACTTTCGTCTATTTCCTCTGAATCATCCCATTCTAGTTCATCTTCTAGTTTGTCTTCTAATTCTTTCAATTCTTCTTGAATAGGAATATTACTCATGGCTGTTTTATTAATTGTACAAAACCACCCCAAGCAAATTACTCGCTTGGTACTGCCGATCCATCTACACTTTCAGGGAAGATGTAAATCACCATTTTATCATCTTTCCTAAAACTGCGCGATCGCAAAATTTATCTGCCCATTCTAAAGAATAGCTGAACCTTCGCCCCCTCATTACCTGCCTTTCCGACTCGGACTAATAAGTGGGCTAAGCGATCGCAACTAGGCTGAGTATGTTGTTAGGATAATTCTCTAAAAAGCCCACAATCTCAGAAAATCTCTTAGTGCCACAACAAAAAGCCACATTCCCCAGTAGGATCGATATGCTTAGGTATAGATACACTAAAACTTCATAGGAGAACTCTTTGATGGATCTGGTTGCACTCCAGAACTCGCTGGATAATATCTCATTTGCCCTTCTCTTCGCCACCATGCTGATTTACTGGGGAGGCGCAGCATTTCCTGGTATCCCCTATCTGTCAGCTTTAGGTACTGCGGGAATGGCGATCGCCAATCTTGCGATCGCAGCTTTGCTTGGGGCTCGCTGGCTAGAAGCCGGTTACTTCCCCTTAAGCAACCTTTACGAATCCCTATTTTTCTTAGTTTGGGGCATTACAGCCATCCACATCCTGGCTGAAAATATGAGCGGATCTCGCTTAGTCGGAGTAGCGACATCCCCCGTAGCAATGGCAATTTCAGCCTTTGCCACCCTGACTTTGCCCGAAACCATGCAATCAGCGGAACCCCTAGTTCCCGCCCTCAAGTCAAACTGGCTGATGATGCACGTTAGCGTCATGATGCTAAGTTATGCAACTTTAATGGTAGGCGCACTCTTAGCGATCGCCTTCCTGATCGTCACTCGCGGCCAAAACATCATACTCACCGGTAGTTCTTTTGGAACCAACAGCAACCGCAACGGTGACAACCGCCTCCAACGCCCTGAAAACCTCGTAATTCAACCAGAAGATAATCTACTTACTTCCCCTGCAACCACTGCAATCTCTAACAACAATGGTCACAGCAAAACCGCTGTCTTAGAATTAGTTGCCACCCAAACATCCCCCGTTTCAAAAACTGAACTCCTCTCTCCCCAGCGCTTGAATTTAGCAGAAACTCTCGATAACATCAGCTATCGTATCATTGGTTTAGGATTTCCCCTACTTACCATTGGCATCATCGCCGGCGCAGTTTGGGCTAACGAAGCTTGGGGTTCCTACTGGAGTTGGGACCCGAAAGAAACTTGGGCACTAATCACTTGGTTAGTATTTGCCGCCTATTTGCACGCCCGCATCACTCGCGGATGGCAAGGACGAAAACCTGCAATTTTAGCAGCAACAGGATTTTTCGTAGTTTGGGTCTGCTATTTAGGAGTTAATCTATTAGGAAAGGGCCTCCATTCTTACGGCTGGTTTTTCTAATCAGACTTCCGTACCTTTGGCAATACCAATTCTGAAAAGTTTCAACCGCCCAGAAACGGTTTCAACTGCCCCAGCCGATAGATTCACGAAGCAACGCGGGCACACAAACAAAGTCTGCCTACGCGGACTAAAGACAAAGGGAGGTCTTTGAAACCCGCGCACGCGGGTTTAGTTTGTGTAAACACGGCTTCAACCGCCTAGTTGACTTGAAAAACTACCAAGGACAATCGACATGAACAATACAGATAATTTGCTCAAGAGTGACGATGTTTTATCTGCCAGTGCCAGCGCTTTAATGTTTCAATGCACGTTCAAAGTTAGCGAATTTATGACAATCTTACAGTCAAAAATATCCGACGAAGAGTTATTTATTGACGGCATAGAGTGCGAACTTTTAAGTCCTGGGCAAAACTGGAAAAAAGGAAAAGTTAGGTTGCGTTTAGAATTTACACCCGATACTTTAGAAGTAGAAGATAACTCTTATAATGTAGGAGATGAAGAAGAGACTGTTCCCGGAGCAAATAACGGTTATCCAACTACAGATAATGGTCAGGGAAATGCAGAGCAAACTTACAACGAGCTTCCTATATCCATGTATCCCGACGGTAATCCTGAAAGTGTGGGAATGTGGAGCTAAATATTGTTAGTTGTTGGTTGTTAGTTGTTAGTTGTTAGTTGTTAATTGTTAGTTGTTAGTTGTTGGACTTACCAAGCTGGCCCAGAAACCGGGTTTTTTACGAAAATACTTCGTTCCAACGCACAGATTCCATAAAAACCCGGTTTCTCTGCTCATAGCGCATAAACCCTGAATAAGCAATTACCAACTACCAATTACCAATTACCAATTACCAATTACCAATTACCAATTACC
>NZ_JAQMUA010000261.1:0-6952 GCF_028330895.1 Kamptonema animale CS-326
CCCCTAGCCCCTAGCCCCTAGCCCCTAGTCCCTCGTTAAAAGTAAGTCGAAATATTAAATTTTGTCAACGAACCCTGTTATTTGTCAAAACAGTAAAATACAATACAGAAAGAAAGAAATTTTTTCATCAGGGAAGGACATCTGACCTTAAAACCACTCCCCTACTCATAAAAGGAACAAAAGATATGAAACTGACTTATCGCGGCACTAACTACGAAAACGACATTTCCGCAGTCGAGATGGTTGAAGGTGAAATCGGCGGCAAATATCGGGGTCAAAGCTGGAACTACCGTTATCCCAGACATATTCCCGTTCCTGAACAGGCATACAATCTGAAGTATCGCGGCGTAGAATACAACACCAAAAGAACTCAAGAAGCGGAAGTGGTAGTTGCCAAAACAGTTGTAGAGCCTGTTCTCGCGATCGCAGCCTCCCGCGCCAAAGCCTGCACAGCAGTACCCGACATTGCCAAAGTCCACCGCGCCAATCTCTGCAATATCCTCGACCGCCGACTGCAAATAGCCAAAGCTAAAGGCGATGAAAGATTACTCCGCTTACTAGAAAGTGAAGCCGCGCAAATGGCCTGTTGAATATCTGGGGGACAACAAATTTGAAAGGTAAATCAAAAGAAACCCAGTCGATCGAACTGGGTTTCTTATTGTCCGCCGATAATTGTTGGTAACGTCGCCATCTTGACGGTATTTTTACCGCCAAGATGGCGGCGTTACTTCCTTAACCCTTAACGCAAACTACTTGTTTAAGTGTTGCCACCACTTCTACTAAGTCTGATTGCTGGTTCATCACTTCATCAATTGGCTTATAAGCCCCTGGAATTTCATCCAAAATCCCCTCATCTTTGCGGCACTCAACTCCCTTGGTTTGTTCAATCAAATCATCCAGCGTGAAGACATTTTTGGCCTTATTGCGAGACATCAATCGTCCCGAACCATGAGAACAACTACAGTAACTTTCCGCATTGCCTTTGCCTTTAACAATGAAAGATTTTGCTCCCATTGAACCGGGGATAATTCCGTAGTCTTCAACCCTCGAACGCACAGCGCCCTTACGAGTGACATAGACATCTTCACCATAATGCAGCTCTTTTTCTGCATAGTTATGATGGCAGTTCACCTGTAAAATTGGCTTAGTAGGTTTACCTCCCGCGACGTGCTTCTCAACAATTCGCTTAAACCGAGCCATCATTACATCACGGTTAAAACTCGCATAATTCTGAGCCCATTGTAAGTCGTGCCAATAGGCCGCAAACTCTCGCGTACCCGCTACAAAGTAAGCTAAATCTTTATCCGGTAGAGAAATCTCCGCTAATTTCGCTAACTCTTTCGCAGTATCGATATGGTGTTGAGCTAACATATTACCAATACCACGCGAACCAGAGTGCAGCATTAGCCAAACAAAGTTTTCAGTGTCAATGCAAACTTCAATAAAGTGATTGCCACCCCCAAGGGAACCCAGTTGTTTTAAGGCTTTCGCTTCTGAACGTTGAACGCCTTGATGAAGTTCTTTAAAATCCCGCCATCCTTGCCAGTTAGTAACAGTTTTTTCAACTTCTTTATTCTCCGAAAAACCTACGGGAATTGCTGCTTCAATTTCCAGACGAATTTGTTTGAGTTTCCCTTCGAGTTTGTCAGCTTTAAAGGGCATTTTAATCGCAGCCATACCGCAACCAATATCAACGCCCACAGCCGCAGGAATAATCGCTTCTTTAGTAGCAATAACTGAACCCACTAAGGCACCTTTACCCAAATGAACATCTGGCATTAGTGCAACGTGCTTAAAGACAAAGGGTAAAGATGCCACATTTTGCGCCATCTTGGATTCATCCTTACTAAGGCCATGATTTGCCCAAGATAGCACTGGGGTTGAGTTTGAGGTGGAAAGTTCTAATTGTTGGTACGGCATTTGCCTGTCGCCTTTGTCTAGTCTATTCAGCTTGCATTTTTATACTACACAATTGTAGTACAAGTGTCAAGGTGTAGACTTCCTAGTAGTATCCCGATACTGTAGGAAAACAGAAAAAGACCTCTCCTCCCTCCACTCAAGGCTAAATCAGGAGATGCACCCTGGTTAATCAACCTTGACCAATTGCAGCTAGGTTTTATCTGTATCACAGCGAAGTTTAAAAATCATCCGGAAACATCCCCCCTCAGACCGGAGACTAAATTAGTAGATGCACCCTGATTAATTAACCCTAACCAATTGCGGTCAGGGTTTTTTTATTTGTTTCCCAAAAAGTTTTAAAAATCATCCGGAAACATCCCCCCTTCTACCGGAGACTATATTAGTAGATGCACCCTGATTAATTAACCCTAACCAATTGCGGTCAGGGTTTTTTTATGCGTTTCTCAGTAAAGTTTTAAAAATCATCCGGAAACATCCCCCCTTCTACCGGAGACTATATTAGTAGATGCACCCTGATGGATGAACCCTAACCAATTGCGGCTAGGGTTTTTTATTTGCCTCCCAGTAAGTTTTAAAAAGCACCATCAAATATCCCCCTCCGAGCGCTGATGTCGAGTTAGACTGACAACTAAAAGAGGGAATTATTAGGACTATTCGTGATATTGCGATCGCCAAATTTTAGCAAATTCCCGAATCATCAAAAATTATGAGGTTTTAGCTGCCATACTCACTTTCTCCTTTCCCAATTTTTCTAACCTTTGTTTAACAGCTTCTATGTTTCTGGAACCAGTTTCGTGCGAATTTACGATAACTCTGGCTCCATCAATGCACAAATTCCCTGACAGAAGATTCTAGATTTTGGATACTTTAACCCAAAATCTAAAATCGAATAGCGCTGGAAATGCTTAGCGAGAAAAGGTGCGGTTGCGCCACTTGTTTAACTTAGATTCGCCAATTCCAGCCACAGTTTGCAATTGAGCTAGCTGTTCTTGCAAAGTCTTAATAGTATTGACTTGTTCTTGAGACTGCCGCTGCAAAGCTTGATAAGTTGTCAGCGATATGTTATTA
This sequence comes from Kamptonema animale CS-326, assembly GCF_028330895.1. Taxonomy (NCBI): domain Bacteria; kingdom Bacillati; phylum Cyanobacteriota; class Cyanophyceae; order Oscillatoriales; family Microcoleaceae; genus Kamptonema; species Kamptonema animale. The sequence continues at coordinate 2,989 of NZ_JAQMUA010000261.1, forward strand.
CTTGCCTGACTTTTTAGATGCCACAACTCTGTGATTTGAGCTTGCAAAGATGCGATCGCTGCTACCTGTTCTTGAGACTGTCGCTGTAAAGTTTCGTAACTTTCTAACGGTACGCTATCTCTAACTTGATTTTCCAGCTTTTGTAAGTCTGCAACTTGAGCCTGCAAAGATGCGATCGCAGCCACCTGCTCTTGAGATTCCTTCTGTAAAGTTTGGTGACTTTCTAAAGGTACGGTATCTCTAGATTGAGTTTCTAGATGACTTTGCAACTCTGCAACTTGAGCTTGCAAAGATGCGATCGCTGCTACCTGTTCTTGAGATTCCCGCTGTAAAGTTTGGTGACTTTCTAACGTTACGCTATCTCTAGATTGAGCTTCCAGATGACTTTGTAACTCTGCAACTTGAGCTTGCAAAGATGCGATCGCTGCCACCTGTTCTTGAGATTCCTGCTGTAAAGTTTCGTAACTTTCTAGAGAGACGCTATCTCTAACTTGATTTTCCAGCTTTTGTAACTCTGCAACTTGAGCTTGCAAAGATGCGATCGCTGCTACCTGTTCTTGAGATTCCCGCTGTAAAGTTTCGTAACTTTCTAGAGCTACAGTCTGTTCTCCTTGACTTTCCAGATGTTGCAGTTGAGCGATTCGTTCTTCCAAAGATGCGATCGCTGCCACCTGCTCTTGAGATTGCTTTTGCAAAGCTTCGTAACTTTCTAGCAATTCCTTTGACTGTGCAACAGAATTTTCCGGGGACTCGACAGCCGTACCACTCTCGTGACTTTGGCCCTCAGTTGTTTCATCTTTTAATTTTGAAACCTGTTTCGGAGAGCCCGAACCATGTTGCAAGGAAAAAGTTAACTCTGCTCCATTGCTAGACTTAAGCAACTCGCTCCGAGCAATGCGCTCGAATAGCTCAGACTTTGATATGCCCAGCTTTTCTGCGATCACCGTCAAGCGATTAGCCCCTGTCGGTGTCAGCGAGACTCCGACCTTGACTTTGCTCTCTAAATATGTACTAACAACATTTCGTTTGTTTTTTGGCATTGGCATTTTCCTTTGCCAATCTACACAAATTAGTGTAGTGGCTTAAATGTGTCCTCTAAATCTTATTATTTATTAAATTCTGTATTTGAGAGCATTTTTAATCCGATCTCCTAATATTGAGTCTGACTTTAAAGCTCACGCTTGTTGCATAATTGCAACAAAAAAACCTCACCTATTTCTGCTAAAGAAACGGCTTCTTAGTAGTAGAGAAGCGAGCGTAAGTTACTCTGTAAACCCGCTTAGTGCGGTGCACCTTGGCGTTCTCATCAAACGTGGTAAATTTCTCTATCAAATTTTTTGTTTTTCAGCTTATGCCTACAACCAATCTGAGAAATTTTTTGGTCTTTAATGAGAAATAGGGAAAAGTTTTTAGCAAAAGATTTTGAATTTTCGTTTGCTTTTACCCTTGTGCACGTTCTTTTTATACAATGCACTGAAGTCTGATGATATTAAGAATTATCACAATAAATTAAGCTCCGAATTAATAGGCTAACATCCTTGCCAACAAAGGGTTTAAATCTACTAAAGTTCCCAAATTTTGTTACAAACAATAATAATTCACTTATTTTAGAAGCTGGTCTATTTCTTGATAATTAGCATCAAACCTATGGCAGGCAAGAATTTGGTCAGTTTTACTGTGAGCGGACAAAAAATCGCACTATAAATATTTGTATAGATATGTCAAAATTACCTCAATAAAACTTTCTCAAGTTGGTGAAAAAATGTCGCGATGCCTGCGGCTGGCTGCGCCCGCAAATCTTAGGAATATGTAAAGAATTGTTGCAAAATTAAGGGTGTAGACTGGGGATCGTCGAGCTACTAATGCTGAGTTTGAGAGCTTAGGCGTACAGTAGGAAGAGAACCTACGTAATTACTGGGATTTATTTGTAATTACTACCCCACACAAATTTGAGGAAAATAAACTGTAAAAAAGTAATAGTTCGATACTCTGTTTTTGCAATTTGGTCAACAGCCTAACAAGACCATAAAGCAAACGGATAATTAGTACCTATTCTTGAAAGTAAATTTTATAACTCCCCTAGTGATAGCAAGTCGCTCTACAAGTCACCTAGTTTATGGCACGATGAAAAAAGAACCTAAATATTAAACTTGAAAAAAGTAAACTTTGGAAAAGTTTAGATAAGTTCTATGAAGCAAACTGATTAAATCAGCACGCTCTCGCTATAGCATTGAAAGTTGCGACGCAAGTTGCTTAGGATTGCAGGGGGCTAACCATCGTGATGGAGCTGGAATGTTTACCTTATGGGGCGGGTCATGCAGAGGATGGCCTCTGTTTGCTGGTGCGAATGGGGCAGCACCGGATTTTACTAGACTGCGGCCTAAAGGACATTTCACCGCTAATATCTTCAGAAAAATCCCTGCCAGCGGACTTAGTTTTTTGTACCCATGCCCACCCAGACCATGCTAGAGGTTTGCTAGCACTCCACCAGTCTTTCCCGCAATTGCCGATTTACGCCAGCGAGGTGACAACCCAACTCTTAGCCTTGAATTGGCCAGAGTTGGCAGCTAGCGAGCACCCACGGTTTTGTCAGGCCTTGCCTTGGCACTCTCCAGTTGAACTCCGCAGAGGTCTAGGGGTGCAGTTGTTCCCCTCCGGGCACCTACCAGGAGCAGCGGCAATACTGCTGACCTATGCGGCTCCGCACCGCACCTACTCCCTGGTTTACACGGGAGATTTTTTTCTATCTAATTCTCGCTTAGTTGAAGGATTGCCCTTGGGAGACCTCCGAGGACTCAAGCCAGACGTACTGATTCTCGAAGGTAGTTATGGCACGGCGCGTCATCCCCACCGCCGCCAATTGGAAAATCAGCTAGCAGAGCGCATTCACCGCGCGATCGCAGATGGTTACTCGGTACTTCTACCTACATCAACTCTCGGACTTGGGCAAGAATTGCTGATGCTACTGCGGAGTCATCACTACTTCACTGGCAGAGACTTAGATATCTGGGTTGATGGAGCCGTTGCCCAAGGTTGCGACGCTTACCTAGAACTTTTACCCCATTTTCCTACAGCCGTTCAGAATTTTGCTCAGCATCAACCCCTATTTTGGGACGAACGAGTGCGTCCTCGCTTACGCCGCTTGTCTCCAGAACAGCGTGGTACTCTCGGCAAAGCACCCTGCATTATCATCACTGACGAAACAGCGGATTTAAGTCTCTACGTTACTAAGCAAAATGGCCCTTGGATATTGCTGCTACCTCAAAAGCCGGGATACCCGCCGAAAGGGTGGCCGGAAACCTTACAGGGGTCGGGACTTCGTAGTGTAGAAAGTTATCTACTCGCAGAGCATTCTGATGGCCCCGGCACTACGCAGCTTATTCACAATTTGCGCCCTCAGCATATAATTTTCGTTCACGGCTCCCCAACTTATTTAGCTGATTTGGCGAATTTGGATGAGTTACGGAACCGTTACCAGTTGCATACTCCAGCGGCGGGTACGTTGGTAGAGTTGCCGATTGGCGAGACATTTTTGCAACCGGCGATGCCAGAAACTCACTATGAAGGGGAGTTGGCGGAGATGGGGACGGAGGTAGCAATTAGTTTACCGAATACTATTGCCTCCGATCCGCGCTGGTCAAATTTTGCGGATACGGGTTTGGTAGAGGCCCGTTGGCAGGGTGAGGAGTTAGTATTGCGGGGGCTCTCGCAGCGGGAATTGATTAGTATTGGTAGCGATCGCCCTTTGCCAGTAGAGTTAGAATGTTGCGGCAATTGTCAGCACTTCCGAGGACAGCGTTGTTGGAGTCCTCTATCTCCTTTGTTTGGCTTTAAGGTTACGCCTGATGGGTTTTGTCCCGTGTTTGAATCGATTCATACTTCTGAGCCTTCTAGTGATAACGAAGATAATGGCTAATTGCTAATGGCTAATTCAGGACTTACGAATTATTTACGTAACGCCGCC
>NZ_JAQMUA010000262.1:0-7560 GCF_028330895.1 Kamptonema animale CS-326
CAACCATCTTGTGCTATGAGTTACAGCCTTTTTGAGGCGAGCGCCCACCCTACATTTAATTATGTCTAACAACTAACAACTAACAACTAACAAATCTCAATGAAAAAACATCGCCACCACCAGCAAACGCGCTTAGTAGGTAAAAATGGAGAATTCAATTTGAATATTGTGCGACTGGGTTCATCTCCATTGCGCTTTAGCGACCTCTATCACTGGTTGCTAACCCTTTCTTGGCGAGGATTTTTTAGTCTAATTGCTTTAGTCTATGTACTCAGCAACGCTCTATTTGCCTTAGCCTATTTAGCGGGAGGGGACTGCATTACTAATGCTCAACCGGGTTCTTTCAAAGATGCTTTTTTCTTTAGCTTTCAGACAATGGCTACTATTGGTTATGGTGCGATGTATCCACACACTAGCTATGCTAATATTGTTGTTGCTATCGAAGCACTTTTTGGTTTAGTAGGAGTGGCTATGGTAGCAGGTTTGGCTTTTACTAAGTTTTCCCGACCTACGGCTAAAGTTTTATTCAGCCGTATTGCTGTTATTGCTCCTCAAAATGGCGTACTAACTTTAATGTACCGCACGGCAAATCAACGCTATAACCAAATTTTAGAAGCTCAGCAGCGACTCACTCTAGTTCGCGATGAAGTTAATGCTGAGGGACAATTTATGCGGCGTTTCTACGACTTAAACTTGGTTCGCAGTCGAACGCCTATTTTTGCATTAACTTGGACTATTATGCACGAAATTGATGAGCATAGTCCTCTCTATGGATTGACCGCAGATGATTTTTTTAGCCAGGAAATTGAGATTGTGGCGACGATGACTGGACTTGATGAGACTGTTTCTCAAACTATTCACGCTCGTCATTCTTATGTAGCTGGAGAAATTCTCTGGAATGTGCGGTTTGTAGATATCTTATCGAAATCCTCGGATGGTAAAAGATTTGTAGATTATAGTCGTTTCCATGATGTCATATCTTTGTAATTATTCAAAATAATGGGCATTATATTATTTCTATTGTGCTAGAATAGCAAATAGAGAAATATTAACTGTTGGGATTAAATGCAACCAACTGAAGCCCAACTCAGGCAACTTTATGAATTGATTCGGCTTAATTGGCAACAAAGTGGGCTTTTGTACGACTTTGCACCCGATCCTGACAGCATTTATACTGGATGCTACTTAGCGATCTTTGGGATTCCGGTTAATAACTCCAATTATAACCCAACAAAAGTCTATTACATTTATCCCGATGGCTATTTCCTTGACGAAGACGATCTTTTGGGAGAAAAAGACAATGGATAAAGTGAATTTAGACAGTCTGAGTCGTGAAGAACTAGCACGTTTTATTATCGCTAATCGAGAGAACGCAGAAGGTAGAGAAGCACGTCGAATTTATATTCGTCGCCTAGCAGAAAAAGCCAAAAGCTGTGGATTTGAGTTCTATAAACCTCAAGTACAACCGCCTAAAAATTGATTTTCAGAGCGCCTTTTACAGCACTTTGGCTAGTAAATGAAGTACAAAAACGATTTCTGTAGAGGCTGTACCTCCTTGTCCGCACTGATTTCTTCCTAAGTCCTAGAAGTTTTACGTCTTGTCTTTTGACAAAAGTCAACTCATCATTTAGATATTAGTAATGCTGCACAAAATCAGTTAGCATCGATTTAATTTATATGGCATTTTGAGGAACAGCAAGATGCTAGACCTAATGTTAATTAGCACCTTGGGATTTCTGGGCAGTTTTGGTCACTGCGCGGGGATGTGCGGCCCCTTGGCGATCGCATTCTCTCTCTCCCAAACCACCGCTAAGCAAAAAAGCGCTGCGCTGCGGTTTCATCTGCTGCTAAATTTAGGCCGGATTGTAGCTTATGCGATCGCAGGTAGTGCTATTGGGGGACTGGGTTCGGTGTTAATTGCTAGCGGACAAATGGCCGGTACGGGTAGCGGATTGCGCCGCGCGATCGCGATTCTCACGGGTTTAATGCTGATTTGGTTCGGATTGCTGCAAATTAAACCCAACTTGCTACCGCGTCTGCCGATGCTGCATCCGCTGTCGCATCAACGCATACAAGAGGCAATGATGAGGGTTTCCGCGCACCAAAGCTGGTGGATGCCAGCAGCTTTGGGATTGCTGTGGGGTTTGATTCCCTGCGGTTTTCTGTATGTGGCGCAAATTAAGGCGGCTGAAACTGGTAGCGCGGTTTTGGGTGCGGCGACAATGCTAGCCTTTGGACTCGGAACTCTGCCAACTATGCTAGGGGTGGGGATTTTTGCTGGTAGACTGAGTGCTTCGAGGCGCAGTCAACTGTTTCAGATGGGAGGTTGGGTAACGATCGCGATCGGCATTTTAACCCTGTTGCGAACCGATGAAATGGTGGATTTCACCGCTCACGGATCGCTGTTATGCCTAATGCTAGCACTGATCGCACGTCCTGTCAGCAAGTTGTGGGCGCAACCCCTGCGCTACCGCCGCGCCTTGGGTGTGGCAGCGTTTGTGCTGGCAATTGCTCATAGTTTACACGCGATCGATCACGCGCTGAGATGGAATTTTGACGCTGTATCTTTTATGTTGCCATTGCACCAGTTAGGTATGGCTGCGGGGGTGACGGCGTTGCTGTTGATGACTCCTGCGGCGATTACAAGTTGCGATCGCGCCCAAAATTACCTCGGCAAGCGGTGGCGGCAAATTCACCTGTTGAGTGTGCCTGCTTTGTTACTGTGTGCGGTTCATGCGATCGCGATCGGTTCCCACTATCTCGGCGGCTTTGAATGGACAGCGCAAAATAAGCTATTGACGGGATTTTTAGGCGCGATCGTCCTCTGCGTTTTATTAGTGCGATCGCGCCTATTTTGGACAGTTTTATCCTTAGAGAGGTTCTATGTTTCGCCTATTAAACCAAAGTAAAAGTTTAGGATTGCTAGTTTTTTTGGGATTATTAGTAAATGTAGCAATATCAACTGTATTTCAGTTTAAGCCTATTTCTGCTTTGGCCCATGAAGTCGAAGTTTCTGGCGATGTCGCAGCTACATTTCACCTCGAACCAAATCATAATCCCCGCGCCGGAGAACAGTCTCGTGTATGGTTTGCCCTCACTCGTAAAGGCGGTCAAATTATTCCCTTAGAACAGTGTAATTGCCAGTTAGCGGTCTACAATCATCCCCATAAAGAAGGCGATAAACCATTGATGCAGCCACGCTTAGAAGCCATATCTGCCGAACAATACAAAGGCATTCCCGGAGCAGCGATCGTATTTCCCAAAGCCGGAATTTACGAACTAGAACTCAGTGGCAAAGCCAAAAGCGGAGCTAATTTTAAACCCTTTGAATTGAGTTACAAAGTTACAGTACGATAATTAGAATAAGACTTTTGCAAAACTATTCGTAACGCCGCCATCCTGGCGGTATCTTTACCGCCCAGAGGGCGGCGTTACGTATATAATCATAACAGTCAATCTTTAAAGGTTTACTAACTAACTGAGGTCAGACATGGATTTTTTCTCTAATACCCTCGCGCTATCGCGAATGCAATTTGCGCTGACTGCCATTTTCCATATCCTCTGGCCAGTATTGACTACAGGCATGGGAATTTATTTAGTAATAGTTGAGGGAATGTGGCTAAAAACTCGCAATCCTGACTACTACCATCATGCTCGCTTTTGGGCAAAACTTTACGTCCTCAACTTCGGTATTGGCGTAGCTTCCGGCATCCCAATGGAATTTCAATTTGGCACAAATTGGGCTCCATTTTCTGAAGCAGCGGGCGACTTTTTCGGTAGTATTTTAGGCTTTGAAGCTGCAATGGCATTCATGCTAGAAGCAGGTTTTTTAGGCATCATGTTATTTGGTTGGGAGCGCGTTAATCCTGTCATTCACTATTTCGCTACAATCATGGTAGCCTTCGGTGCTAACCTCTCAACTTTCTGGATATTAGTAGCCAATTCCTGGCTACAAAGTCCGACTGGTGGAGACTTTGTTAATGGCAAATTTATCGTTTCCGATTACTTTCAAGCCATCCTCAACCCATTTATGCTAAATAGCGTTCTCCATATGTTCTTTGCAACATTGGAAACCTCGCTATTTGTGATTGGTGGCATTAGTGCCTGGTACATCTTAAATAAGCGACACTCAGCCTTCTTTTCTTACTCATTAAAGATTGTAATAGCTGCTGCGATTGCCGTTGCACCTTTACAAATTTATATCGGCCATTTAAGCGCCGAACAAGTCTATCACTATCAGCCTACCAAACTAGCAGCAATGGAGGCTCAATGGGAAACGATTCCCGCAGGAAAATCTGCCGATTGGCTAGCCTTAGCTTTACCCAACGAAAAAGCAGAAAAAAATGACTGGGAACTAGCAATACCCAAGGCATTAGGATTAGTGCTTGAATTTAAACCAAAACTATCCGAACCCGTCCTCGGCCTAAAAGAATGGCAGCCAGAAAATAGACCGCGAATGGTAGGTTTAATCTACTATTCTTTCCGCATCATGGTCGGTATTGGCTTTTACTTTGCAGCATTAATGGCATTCAGTGTAATTCAGTGGATTCGAGGCAAACTTTCTGCTGAAAATATTGCTCAACAAACTTGGCTGATGCGGGCTTGGATTTTAGCCGCCCCCCTGGGATATATTGCTGTAGAATCGGGTTGGATAGTGCGCTGTGTAGGCAGACAACCCTGGACTGTTTACGGACAAATCCGCACCGCTGATGCTGTTTCTGCTATTCCCGCTAGCAATGTTTTAGGTTCACTCATTACCTTCGCTGTTGTCTACAGCTTTCTCTTGATTTGTACCTTGTATTTTGGTAGCAGAATTATCCGTCAAGGCCCAAATCTCAGCTTACCAGTACCAGGTTTAGAAGTAGAAAATGAACCCGCAATTGAGACAGAACCCGCCGAACACATCCCTGATAGTCGGCCAGTAGAAGCACAGCAATAGGAGGTTTCATGACAGCTTTAGAGCATTTTCTTCCCCAAGTTTGGTTTATAATTTTAGCTCTTTTTCTATTGCTCTATGTCATGCTAGATGGTTTTGACTTAGGCGTAGGAATTTTATCCCTGACTGCTGATGACGAAGAACGCCGGGGCATTTTAATGACCAGTCTGGGCAATGTTTGGGATGCTAATGAAACCTGGCTGGTGTTAATGGGAGGCGCTCTTTTTGGTGCATTTCCCCTAGCTTACGGCACGATTTTAAACGCCCTATACATCCCCATTATGATGATGTTGTTCGGGTTAATTTTTCGGGCAGTTGCCTTTGAATTTCGCGAACATTCTAACCGGAAATTATTCTGGAATTATGCTTTTGGGGCCGGGAGTTTTTTAGCATCTTTCGCCCAAGGTTTAGCCCTTGGAGGGGTACTAGAAGGCATTGCAGTTGACCCAGCGGGACACTTTATCGGCACAACTTGGGACTGGCTAACTTGGCGGTCAATTGTCGTAGCTTTGACATTAATTCAAGGCTACGTTTTGATTGGTTCCACCTATTTGATTATGAAAACCGGCGGAGAACTACAAACTACTCACTATCGCACGGCGAAAATTGCAGCAATTACAACGCTAATTGGAGCTATCTTGATTACAATTGTCACTCCCGTTTTTTCAGAAAGTGCGAGGACAAAGTTATTCGATGCCCCGTTAGTTTATATCTTTGCTATCATTCCTCTGCTGGGAGTTCTGTTAATTTGGCTATTGCTAAGAAGCATTGAGCGTAAGGAAGAAAGGACACCTTTTATCTGGACTATCCTGATTTTCTTGCTCACTTTCGTGGGATTAGGATTGATTATTTTTCCCTACATTATCCCAACTCAAATCACGATTTACCAAGCAGCAGCTTCGCCAAGCGCTTTGGTTTTTATGATTATCTTCATTGGCTTTCTGATTCCAATTATGTTGTTTTACAACATTTACAATTATGTTGTTTTTCGGGGTAAGGTTGTTGGTGGTCACTTCGAGGGTAATAACCCGTCTCAAACGTAGAAGCAGGAAAGATTTAGACCTCTTACGGTAAAAAAAAGATAGGCAGCCAAATTGTTAAACGCTTGCCTATCCAATTGACAGTTAACGGTTACAGTTAACCGTTAACCGTTAACCGTTAACAATTAGACAACCTTCGGCCCAAAACCAATAGTACCAGCATAAACAGCACTATCACCCAACTCACCCTCTATCCGCAACAAGCGATTATATTTAGCCACCCGTTCGCTGCGACAAAGAGAACCAGTCTTAATTTGACCCGCACGAGTTGCTACTGCTAAATCAGCAATAGTTGTATCCTCAGTTTCACCGGAACGATGGCTAATAATCGACCGATAACTATTGCGAGTTGCTAAATCGATAGTTTCCAGAGTCTCAGTTAAAGAACCGATTTGATTAAGCTTAATCAAAATCGAATTGCTAGCTTTCAAATCGATACCCTTTTGCAAGCGAGTGCGATTGGTAACAAACAAATCATCACCCACCAATTGAGTTTTTGCCCCCAACTTTTGCGTCAGCAATACCCAACTATCCCAATCATCTTCGTGTAAAGCATCTTCAATGGAAACAATCGGATATTGCCCAACCAAGCTCTCCAAATAATCAATCAACTCCGCTGGTGAATGAGCGCTACCGTCATAGGTGTATTTCCCATCTTTGTAAAACTCGCTAGCAGCTACATCCAGAGCTAAAGCAACTTCTTCCCCTGGTTTATAGCCAGCTTTTTCAATTGCCGCGATTAACAAATCCAAAGCTGCTTGATTAGATTCCAGATTAGGAGCAAAACCCCCCTCATCGCCTACACCAGTCAGCAAACCCCGATCTTTTAAGACTTTGCTCAAAGATTCAAATACCTCTGCACCCCAGCGCAAAGCTTCCTTAAAAGATGGCGCACCCACAGGGACAATCATAAATTCCTGAATGTCCACATTGTTATTCGCGTGAGAGCCGCCATTGATGACATTCATCAGGGGAACAGGCAGCAAATTTGCTAGCGGGCCGCCTAAATAGCGGTAGAGAGGGAGTGCCAAAGTATCTGCGGCTGCTTTTGCTGTTGCCAGAGAGACTGCGAGGATGGCATTAGCGCCCAGTTTTGATTTATTGGGCGACCCATCTAAGTCAATCATGGTACGGTCTACCAAAGATTGGTCAAGAGCGTCTACATTCTCCAAAGCGGGCGCTATTTTTTCTTCGACATTCTGAACCGCCTTGAGAACACCTTTGCCGCTGTAGCGCTTTTTATCGCCGTCCCGCAGTTCGTGAGCTTCAAAGCTACCTGTAGATGCCCCGCTGGGAACTTGGGCAAGTCCGACTGCACCGTTGATTAAAGACACTTCGGCTTCGATAGTGGGGCGGCCCCGCGAGTCGAGAATTTCTCTTGCCCGAATTGATTCGATCGCTGTGTCTAGCATATTTAATTGCTTCCCTAGGTTATTTGAGGCCTGATGGCTCTTGGCTGTAATGTTGACCGCTAATAGGTTATGCGATCCCCGGACTGGTTGGCGCGATGTTAAAAATCTTTGCGCATTTGGTCGCTTTGTTCAAGCCGGGGGCTAGGGAAAGAAGGGGCTAGGGGCTAGGGAA